>NZ_CP024769.1:288542-333864 GCF_011395035.1 Pantoea cypripedii | reverse complement strand
TGCCGCGGGATATGAAAGCGAACCAGGTGAGTCGCCATGCGGGACTACACGTTAAGCGGAGCCAGTCAGGGAGCAGCGTAAACCGGCCGGGGCGTCTGGGTAAGGCAGGGAACGGTCACCTGCGCAGGGCAATGTATATGGCGGCGCTGAGTGCGGCGCACCATGAACCACGGGCCAATGCGTTTTACACGGCGTTAGTGGCGAGGGGCAGGAAAAAAATCCAGGCGATATGCGCCATCATGAGAAAATACCTGACCGGCTTATGGAGTTGCATAAAACACGGTCAGGACTTTGATGCAGCGAAGCTTTTTAGTGACAGGCATCCGTAAATACTTGACGCGAGACAGAGTATCTACAGATACTTACCGATTTACCTGTGTGTTGAGTTTAGGTTTGTTGGATCGGGATCGAAATTGAAGCGCAATGCCAGGTGTTGCAGCAACATAATCGTTTTCGCATCCATAATTTCACCGCTTTCAATCGCCATGGGATTGTTAAATTATCCGCTGGATGACGCGATGGCCCGCCCGCTGGCAAAAAAACAGATAACAGTTATTTAGCCACGCGGGTGAATTGCTGTTCCAGCATGGTTTTCCCCCATTGATCGCCCTGCCATTCCTGCGTCAGGGTAAAGCCAAAGAACTCGTACAGGCGGCGAGCCGCATCCAGCCCGCTGAAAGTCCAGAGCTGCACCGCTGAGAATGCCTGCGCATCACAAAATGCCATCGCAGCGCCAAGTAACTTTCTGCCCACACCAGCCCCACGACACCCATCGTCGAGAATAAACCAGCGCAGATGTGCCTGGTTATTCCCCAGGTCTTCCCCATCGATGGCAACCGAGCCAACAATACGCCCTTGCTGGCTGGCGACCCAGATTTGATTACGTGGTGCATCCAGCCGACCTGCAAACTCCGCCAGGCCAGTTGCCACTTTGCCTTCAAAAAAGTGGCCAAAACCATGATGCTGCGCGTAGTAGCAACCATGCATTTCCGCGACCCGGCCAATCAGGCCCGGCTGATACCCGGTAGTGATGGTGATTTCCGGCACAACCTCCGCCTGATCGCGTCGCGCTTTTAATGCCCCAGCATAGGCCGCTAACCCCTGAGCAACCGCCTGCTGCTGCGGCGCACTCAGGTGAGCCAGCGCAGTAATAACCTGGCGAGTACCATATTCATTGATCCGGGCAACGCTGATTTTCCCCTGTTCGGTCAGCGCCAGCTGCTTCACACGCGCATCCTGCGCGGAGGGCAATTCGGTTAATTCGCCTGCTTTGATCAGCTTGCCCAGCATACGACTCACGCTGGACTTCTCCAGCCCAAGGATTTGCACCAGCTGCGCGGCGGTCATTCCATCATGGCTGGCAACTTCCAGCAGGGTATGAACCGCCGAGGGTGAATACTCGGTCGCCGCCAGCGTGGTGTTCATAAATCCCAGTTCGCGCACCATCAGGCGCGATGATGCACGGATAGTCTGGATAAGGGTGGAATCAGTCATGGTCTGCGGTCGGGTGAAATAAGGTTGTACAATACAACCATTTTGCTGGCGAAGTTGTCAAGGGTCGTAAACCGAATTTGAATGCAAAAATGGAACTGGAACGTATTTTTGCTCATCAGACAGGCATTGTTGTGACCAGAGGCTCAACAAAAGTTACGGCCTGTTTTAAAGTACGAGTAGTCATCCGATTTCAGCAATGGCAGGGAAAACCCTATTTTGTCCTGACTGCGTTTCCGAAGGCCTGATAATGAAGAATTTGAACCTGAATGAGCTGGACTGCTTTATCACTGTTTACTTTGGACAGGATTACGATCTCATTGATGACAGCGATGAAATTGAACCCAAAATTGATGCTTTCATTGCGGATACGCATTTTGCGTTGCGACATGGATTAATAGCCGATATCGATCTGCTCACTGAAGAATGTGACGATCTGGATAAGGGTTTCAATCATCGTTATGGCTCTGATTTCGATCCCAAATTATGGGGAACTAACCCTACTGCATTTTTGCAACTGGTAAGAGACAAAGTTAGCCAATCTTTGAAAGACAAATAATAATTTAAGCACCCGACTCAGGGCGCATTAAAATGATTACTGGAGTGTTCGTCTTTATACCTATCGTGTCTCAGGATTCAGGAACAGCATCGTTCTCTTTACTGGCGATGATGGCGAAGTTAAAGGCTCCGAAAATAAGTCACACTGGTAATACTTTTTCTGGATAATGTATCGAGCAAACATTATCATCAATTCATCCATTCACCCACTGAAAACTAAGGAGGATTACTATGCTGCCGTGTGAATTGTTTATTTACTCACACCTCTATAGTAATTGGCCGTGCTCAGGCGTCACCGGTATCGTGCTGCGATAATCCGCGCCCTGAGCGAAGTCACTGAAAATCTAACTCCCTTCCCTCCGGCTTACCGGGTTGTCGTCAGCGTTGTTTGACGTCAGGCGTTTTTGCGCCTGCAACTTATGAGTAAGCACATGAGCACTTTACTATCTGCACAGGCTGTCGGCTTTGATCATGCCTTCGGCACCCTTTTTCACAACATCACTTTCACCCTGAAAAAAGGCGACCGCATTGGTCTGCTGGGTGCCAATGGCACCGGCAAAAGCACCCTGCTAAAAATTCTCAGTGGGGAACTGGATGCCATCAGGGGTAACGTCATACAGGCCAGCCACTGTTTACTGGCAAGAATTGAGCAGCACCTGCCGCATGAGCTTGCGCAGGCCCCATTACTGGATAGCGTCGCGGCACAGCTGCCACCTTCGTTGCAACTGAGCGAACGCTGGCGTGCGCAAGCTTTGCTCGACAGCCTGGGATTCAGCGTGGACCAGCAAGCCCAAACCGCCGCAACCCTGAGTGGTGGTCAGCATATGCGTTTGTTGCTGGCTCGTGCGCTGATTCGGCAACCCGATCTGTTGCTGCTGGATGAGCCGAGCAACCATCTCGATCTCCCCACGCTGCTGTGGCTGGAAACCTTCCTTAAGAGCTGGAGCGGTAGCTTTGTGCTGGTATCGCATGACAGTACCCTGCTGGACCGCGTGACGACCAGCAGCTGGATACTGCGCGATAAAACCCTGCTGTTTTTTGACCTGCCCTGTAGCGCTGCACGTACCGCCCTGGCGGAGCAGGATGCAGCCGATGCACAACGTTTTCACAGCGAGCAGAAGGAGATCGATCGGCTGGCAAAAAGCGCGCACCGGCTGGCGATTTGGGGACGTACCTATGATAACGAAGGCCTTTCCCGCAAAGCGCAGCAAATGGAGAAACGGGTTGACTGGCTGAAGGAGGTACAAACCACCCTCACCGACGGCAGTCCCTGGCGTTTGCAATTACAGGGGGAGGCGCTGGATGCCGATCGCGTGCTGGCACTACCGGAAATGACGGTGCGCCCGGCCCCGCAGGCACCGGTGTTGTTCAGGTTACCGGCTTTACAGGTCAAAAGTGGCGATCGCATCGCTGTGGCTGGCCGTAACGGTTCAGGTAAGTCATCCCTGCTGCGTCATCTGTGGCAGAGCTGGCAGCAGCCATCATCTGGCATGTTTCATCCCCGTGCCCGGCTGGGTTATTACGATCAAAACCTGATGCAGTTAGCGGATGGCGACACCCTGAGCGATGCGCTGGTGCCTTTCGGTTCTCTCAGCAATGACCAGCGTAAGATGGCGCTGATTGCAGCCGGTTTCCCCTATCAGCGACATCAACAGCGGGTGAGTTCACTGAGTGGCGGCGAGCGATCGCGTCTGATGTTTGTCGGGCTGACCCTGGCACGCTATTCGTTGCTGTTGCTGGATGAACCGACTAACCATCTTGATATGGCGGGTAAAGAGGAGCTGGCAGCGGCGCTAAATCAGTTCTCTGGCGCGGTGTTATTAATCACGCATGACCGGTCACTGATGGCACAGAGCTGCAATCGTTTCTGGTTGATTGAACAACAGCAACTTACGGAATGGCAGGATTTGCCCGCCATGACGGAAAAATTGCAGATTAGCCCCCCTGCGATCGCTGACGAGCAACCCGCCCCCAGGGGTATGGATGCGAAAATCGCTGATGAAGATACGCTGCTGGCAACCTTGCTGGATTTACAGCAAAAACTGGCTGATGACGTCAGTCGTAAGCCGAAACACCAGAAACCGGCGCTTCAGGAAGCGTGGCGACAACAAATCGCCGTGCTAAATGCGCAGCTTGATTTACTGTGAGTCACCTGCCAGGTAGATTTGTTATCAGGCATAACCATTATTAAAGGAATGACAGATGGATTTTACTCAAATCATTGCAAGACTCCCGGCTGACAATTGCGCAGCAGGGCTGACCACCGCCTCTCTCGGCGTACCGGATGCTGAACTCACCCGCAGGCAATTCTGGGATTATCTGAACGCCATGCTGTCGCTCAGACTGAAGGTGACGCTGCTGCCGGCTGAAGCCGACTTTCCCGATGCGCACTTTGTCGAAGATACCGCAGTGGTCCTGCCGGAACTGGCCGTGATCACCCATCCCGGTGCGCCTCAGCGGGCTGGCGAAGTGGAGTCAATCGCGGCGGTGCTGAAGGATTTTCGCCCGCTGAAGGTGATGAGCGATCGCGGCACCCTCGAAGGCGGTGATGTGATGCTGATCGATAAAGCGTTCTATATTGGGCTGACGACCCGCACCAATGAGGCCGGTATTCGCGAGTTCGCCACCCTGGTGGAGCCTTATGGTTACAGCGTCACTTCTGTGGAGGTTGACGAAGGCTTGCATCTGAAATCCGCCATCAACTATGTGGGTAAAAATACCCTGATCTCGACAGAGAAGTTTGCCCGCCTGCCGCAGTTCTCCCAATATCAGCATCTGATTATTCCCGACGAAGAGATTTATGCCGGTAATACCTTGCTGATCAACGGTACGCTGATTACCCCGGCGGGTTATCCGGCTACGCTGGCACAGCTGCACACGCTGGATATGCCGATTATCGAACTGGATACCAGCGAGATCCGTAAGATGGACGGCGGCCTGACCTGCCTTTCACTGCGTTTCTGACCATCACACCACCAAACCGCGGCTGAGCAAGGTCGCGGTTTTCATCAGTTGCTCCGCCGGATTACGTCCAATCAACACAAACTGATAACCGGCACGATGCCACCATACCAGATTCATGCCATGACGCTTTTCCTGATTCAGTGCGCTGGATGGCTGTGGCTCCTGACGTGAAATGCACAACGCCATCGGACCATAACTGGCGTGGTTCCAGGCAATCTGGCTGATCAACGCATCGTCATAACGCAGCATTCTGACGCTTTTAAGATCCGCTTCCGGTAACGTGAGTTGTGTCAGCGTCAGATGCAGATCAAGGTCACGCGCGGTGCGCGCTAGCGCGTGTTGCAGTACCTGCGGTGAGCTATCAACATCCGCCAGCGTTTCCGGGCTGTATAACGACATATATTGTGCTTCCAGCTCACGGATGGTGACGCTTTCATCAGGCTGAGTTACCGGTCGCAGCAGATAGCCGAACCCTCCACCCACCAGCAGAAAACCTAACGATGCGGCGATTAATGCCCGCCGACTCACTTGCGCTGGCGGCCACTCGGGCGACGCTGGCGTTTGCGCCAGCAACTGTGCCAGCTGTTGTTGCATGCGGGGTTCCGGGGCCTGTTCCAGCATCAAACCAAACGCCTCTGCAAAGGGTTGATTGCTTTTCATCAATTCTGCAGTACGGGCGGATAACGCCGGGCTGCGCTTGAGTTCCTTCTCAAATGCCTGAACATCATCCGCGCGCATTTCACCATCCAGCCAGGCGACGATGGCTTCATCCGGGTAAGGTGAACTAAATCGCATCACAGTCACACGCGTTTCTCCTGTGGCGCAGACGCGGCATTGGCCAGCGTGCTGCGCGCCGCAGCCAGGCGGCTCATGATGGTGCCCACCGGCACTGCCAGCGTCTCAGCCGCTTCCTGATAGGTAAAACCTTCGACATACACCAGAAATACCGCATTACGCTGCGCTTCCGGCAACTGCCCAACCCGCTGCATCACCTTGAGATACTGCATGCGTTCCTCATTATGTTGCTGATGATCCGGGGCGATCAGCTCATCACTGGCAACAAATCCCTGTCCCATGCGCACCCGCTGGGCGCGCAATTCATTGATCCATACCGAATGCAACACGCTAAATAACCAGCGATCAATGCGCGTGCCGGGCGTGAATTGCGCACTGCGCTCCAGCGCCCGCACACAGGTGGATTGCACCAGCTCTTCGGCCACATCGCGGTTACGTGACAGCACCATGGCGTAACGCCATAAGCGCACCAGATGTGTTGCCAGATGCTGTCGAACTTCAGTGCTGGTGATTTTTCCACCCTCCGCTAAACAATCTGTCAGGACTCGGGATGTCCGTTAATCGCAGCCTGCAAGTCGCGATACTCTTCACAGCTCACACCACACAGGGTTTTGATGACGGCAAGCTGTTCTTTCGCCAGATCGGGACGACCTTTAATCATCCAGGCCTCACCGAGATACTCACGCACTTTGGCATAATGCGGGTCGATGGCGATTGATCGTTGATAGTAGCTCATCCCTTCATCGGTGCGGCCCAGCTTACGCGTGGCGTAACCCCGGTAATTCCAGGCTTCTTTGGTGTTGGGATTTTTTAGCGTATCCAGCAGATTAAGCGCGGCCTGATACTCCCCTTTTTTGGCCAGATGGTAAGCGTAGTTGGTCTTGTCCTCATCGCTGAGAGAGCTGGTTTTATCCGGTACGCAGCTTTTCGATTTACTGTCATACACCTGGCCTTTCGGACAATCCGGCGTTTTACTGTTGCTGTCATCATTCCCCATCGCCCATGCACCGGGCGCGTGCAGGGCCAGTAACAAGGCGGGCAGAACCAACCAGCGAACAGAGTTGATCGTTTTCATCATTGAACCTCGCAAAGTGGCATGGAATAAAGCGGCCAGGTTTTTCACACCGACCGGGGGCAAGGTTCACCGGGAGAAGGACGCCGAAAAATCACCTTGTCTGGTGGTAAACACCTCAACGGAGATTTCTATTCGGGAAAATTTTATTTTTTTCGCTATCGGTCACCAGGTTTGCAGACATGCCGCAACATCAGCTTGGTGGCTACAGGCAATGTGGTGATTAATGCGCATCATCATATAGTCAAAAAACGGGTTGGAGTTGGCGCGCATCAACGTATCCAGCCCAACGATCAGCGTGTTGGTTTCACCGCGCAATGAGATAGTGCCGAGGCTGATACCCGACTGATTCTTTTCCGTCGGTGCCAGACCATATAGCGAATCAGTGAGGGGAAAAGGCACCGCGACATGGGACAAAGAATACATACCTGGCGGCCACGCGATATTTAATGGCTGAACGGTTTCGGTTGTTTGATCGGCTGGCGTGTTGCGGGCCACAGTTGCGCTGGTGGCAGGTGTCGCATTGGTGATAACAGTGGTGCCGTAATGACGTGGTACGGCGGGCAGCAGGTTGCTCACCGCGGTGTACAACGCTGGCCGGAACAACGCGCGCAAATCAGATGCCTGGTTGATATCAAAAATCACCAGCTGATTTCCGTGACCAGGCAAATAACGATACAGCGAATCCACCACCGCACGAGTACTGACCGTGGAATCCATTACTGACTGGAACGTCAGCACGGGCGGCAATTGTGCCAGCTGCTGATTACGTGCCTCCTGCAAAATTTGTTGCTGGAGCGCCTGGGTCAGTAGCCAGGACTGGCGTGCAGCCTTAACCGGAAAGGAGTTGTATTTATAGGGATTGAATTCCGGTACCACATTCAGCCAGGCCGCTTTAGCGAATCCAGGCAGTAGCGAAGGTAACCCCGCCAGCCCGGCAAAACGCGCAAAGGCCGTCACGCCGATCATCGGTGACATCAGTACAAGCTGCTGGGGCTGGCGTAGCGAGGGATCGTTGAGGGCATCAAGGGCGTATTTCATCGCCAGTGCGCCGCCGTTGGAATAACCCACCAGATGGAGCGGGACATCAGGCCCGGCGCGGCGCGTGGCTTCACGCACCGCCAAACGGGCGACAGCCAGCCATTGCTCCCAATTCACCGTGGTCAGGGCACCTGGCGCGGTACCATGCCCAGGCAGACGCGGCACCACGGCCACAAAACCCTGCTGCCGGTAATCCTCCGCCAGATAGCGCATGCTGTAGGGGGAATCGGTCAAACCATGCAGCAGCACCACCGCACCGCGCGGGGTTCCCTGTGGCATCAGAATAAAAGAACGATTCCAGTCCGGTTGAAATCGGGCGGGATAAACCCGGCTTTGCGCGTAGTAACGGTTCAGCGTCGTTTTCTCGTCGTCACTGAGCGTGTCGGTAATGCTGTGCTTCATATCGAGAAAAATGGCGTTTTCCCGTGCCTGATAATCAGAAAAACTGGCGCGGTCGATCTCTTTTTCACTCATTTCATCTGCTGACCAGGTGTGCCAGCGATGCAATGGCGCACCGCGCTCAGACTGATAAATCCGACCAATAAAGAAAACGATGATGATGACGACCAGACCCACCAGGATGATTTTTGCCAGGCTGGCAACGGTTAACCCGGTTTTTTTTAAGCCATCAAAGTGGGTTCTCGCCATAGCAGCATCCGTCGGTTAAAAGGCCAAACGCAGCCAGGCGAATAGCACATTGCCATTATTATAGGTGCCTGGAATATAGGTGAACTGCACGGTTGCGCGCTTATAACCCGCCGAGAAAAGGGGTAACACAATCGGCAATGGGACATAGTTGGCGAAATCATCACGCGCGGTAATCCCGGCGGTGAAACCGAGGCCAAGGCGAAAATCGCGCGCATTGTCGAGATACCAGCCTTTTTCCCAGCCGTAGCCGACGATCGGCTGCCATTCGTTATGCGAATCTTTAAACATCATGGCATACAGCGTGCTCCAGTTACCCTCTTCATTGTAACGGGACACGCCAAAGCCACCGCCCCACGGCATTTCATTATAGTTATCGGTTTTTTCTTTATCGTAAGCAAAGCGGGCATGCCAGGCGATAAACGGCAAATAGAGATCGTAATTTTGTGGCTGCTCCCAGGTCTGGGAGACATCATTGGTTAACCAGTTCCACCCTTCGCTAATCACCCCCTCGGCATGGGCCGAAGACACACAGAACATCAGGGCCAAATGTAAAGCCATCAGAATACGTCTCATGATTTTCCCTTCAGAGCATTCGCGGAATGTTAGTAAATTTGGTAAACATTCCAGACGTTTGCAAATTAATATTGGATTTGTTGGGTACTGCCCCTGGCCCTGACGTTATGCCATTAAAAAACTTTCTCTGTTTTGATATCAGTCGATAAAAAATGCTGAATGCCGATGAATTCATCAGGTTGTCAGCAACATAAGTAATAGCCTGAAATAACTGCAAAACCGGACTTAATTCCGCCCATCACCCAGCACCGCCCCGTGCTAGCCTCGCGAGAATAAGATTAATCTTATTGATGATAACTATAAAATTTAACTTCAGGGTGAATGATGGTGCGCAACTCATCGCGGCGAAAGGCGTTAGCCGGTTTCGCTTTTCTGGTTTTGTCTGGCGCGGGGACGTCCTCTGCGTATGCCTTATCGGCCGGGTGTACCGCGGTAAACGCGCTCTCAGGTGCAACAACGTTAAATGGTAGTAGTAGTCAATTTCCTGCCGCGCAATTTAACGCCGGGGATACGCTGACTGTGACCTTCACCGATAGCGGAGCCGCTTACGGTGCCAGCCCGTTGTCGAATTATGATGTAATGGACCTGATGAACTACGACGAGACGGCTTTCCAGTCCTACGGTGCCTTTCAGTCAACCAGCGCGACGTCACATACCGTAACGGTGACTTATGCCAGAGATCTTGCGACTGAAGGTGTGGCCTTCTTTCTCAGTACTGATTACAGTCAGATCAGCAATGTGCAATTTAGCTGCACCGGTACGGCATCCTCCAGCGTTGCCACCCTGAGCGCACTGTCGCTTTCAGCCGGTACGCTGTCGCCTGCCTTCTCTGCGGCAACCACCAGTTATACGGCGTCCGTGGCGAATAGCGTTGCCTCCATCACCGTGACACCCACCCCCACCGATACCAATGCCACCGTTACCGTTAACGGCAGTGCGGTGACTTCCGGATCTGCTTCTGCAGCCATCAGCCTGACAGCGGGCGCAACCACCAGCATCCCGGTGATCGTAACGGCACAGGATGGAACCACCACCGATTCCTATAGCGTCAACGTCTCGCGCGCGGAAGCCGCACCGGTGGCGGCCAATGTTGCGGCTACCGTCGCAGCCAACAGCAGCGACAATCCGATTACCCTGGCAATGAGTGGCGGTACACCCACCTCCGTCGCTGTTGCAACCGCACCTGCCCACGGCACCACCACGGTAAGCGGCACCAGCATTACCTATACGCCGACGACAGGTTATTCGGGTAGCGACAGCTTTACCTATAACGCTACCAACACGGGGGGAACCTCTGCCGATGCCACCGTTTCATTGACGGTGAGCGCACCTGCGCTCAGTTTTACCCCCGTGGCGGGCGCGCTTCCGGGCGCAACCCTGGGTAGCGCGTGGTCGCAAACCGTGGCGGCATCCGGCGGCACGGCCCCGTATAGTTATGCCGCCAGTGGCCTGCCTGCGGGTATCACGCTCAACAGCATCACGGGTGTACTCTCGGGTACACCCGCCGCTATCGGCAGCTACACCATTCAGGTCACGGCAACAGACAGCAACAATGCAACAGGAACCGTCAGTTACACCCTGAGCGTAGGCGATCAGGCACCGGAGGTCAGCGCCGTTTCAGCTACCGTGGATGCAGGCAGCACGAATAACGCCATTAGCCTGGCAATTAGCGGTTCTGCCACCAGCGTGGCCATTGTCCAGCAGGCGGCACACGGGACTGCAACGGTGTCTGGTTTACGTATCCTCTACACCCCCGTCGCGGGATATTCCGGCAGCGACACCTTCACCTACAGCGCGACTAACGCCTATGGCACTTCACAGGTGGCAACCGTCTCGCTTAACGTCACAGCCGTAACCCTGGCGATGACACCAGACAGCGGTGCTTTAGCGTCAGGAACGGTGGGCCAGAGTTATACGCAAACCTTCAGCGTATCGGGCGGAACATCGCCTTACAGCTGGCAATTAAGCGGCACCTTGCCGCAGGGCCTGACGTTCACAAATGGTTCATTGCAGGGAACGCCGACCAGCGCGGGTTCCAGCAGTTTCACCCTGACAGCAACCGATGCCAACGGTGTTGCGGTGCATGGCGCTTATACGCTGGTCATCAACGCAGCAGCACCTCAGGCGATCGATCACAGCGCCTCTCTCTATGCCGGACAATCCGTCAAGATCAATCTAACCGCAGGTGCGAGCGGTGGCCCTTTCACTGCGGCGCGTTTGCTCAATCAACCGGATAGTCGCCTGGGTACCGCGTCAATCCAGTCTGCTGACGCTGGCTGGCAATTGCTGTTTACGGCAGCGAGCGGAGCCAGTGGTACGGTCACTTTGCGCTATGTTTTAACCAGTGCTTCCGGTACTTCAGAACCTGCCCTGGTCACCCTGACTATTGCCTCCCGCCCTGACCCATCAAAAGATGCCGATGTGATTGGCATGATCAGCGCGCAATTCCAGGCTGCACAGAACTTTGCCAGAGCGCAGATTCGCAACTTCAACGATCGTCTGGAACAACTGCATAACGGCGCAGAGATACCCTCAGATATGACGGGTATCCATTTTAACCTGCCCACCGCCCGCGCTGAGCGTGATACCGACCGTGACCTGTGGGCCACAGCCTGGTCGCAGCAAAGAAAATATCAGCAGGACGCTGCGACTAAACCCGCTCCGGCCGCGCCTTTCGCCAGCAATAACACCGGTAATCGTCTGTCTTACTGGACGGGGGGATATATCGATTTCGGCAGCGATAAGGACGATGCAGTGCGCTTCAGCCACACACTGGTGGGCATCAGTACCGGGGCGGATTATCGTTTTACTCCCACCTTCACGGCCGGTATGGGGCTGGGCTTTGGACGTGACGTCAGTGACATTGGTGACTCAGGCACACGTAACAACGGAAGATCACTCAGCTCGGCGCTTTATGCCAGCTACCATCCGAATGGCTTTTTTATTGATGGGTTGATGGGCTATAGTCGGCTCGAATTTGACAGCAAACGTTATGTCAGTGAGTCAGATGTTTTCGCGCGTGGCGATCGTTCAGGCCGACAGTTCTTCAGCTCGCTGACCTCAGGCTATGAATTCCGTACCCTTTATAGCCTGATCTCCCCTTACGGGCGCGTGCAATATTATCGTACCTGGTTAGACAGTTTTGCCGAGTCCAATGCCGGGGCATTCAATCTGGCCTTTGCGCCGCAATCTTTCTCAGAAGTGACGACCAGCGCAGGTCTGCGTGGTGAGCATAGCGTTCCCGTGAGCTGGGGTTTAGTGAAGCTACAGGGGCGGATTGAATATTCCCAGTTAATGGATGATGTAGGACGTGCGGGCGTCGGTTACGCCGATGTCGGCAACGATAACTGGGCTATGTCGGTATATGAACAGAGCCGTAAAACGCTGGCGCTCGGGATTGGTTTAGATTTCCTGCTGCCCCATGACATCACGCCAGGCATTGCTTATCAGGGAACCCTCGGTCTGGATGAGAAGCAGACCCGTTCGCAGATGATCATGATTCGCGTGAATATCGGTTTTTGATGACTGGCCGCCTGATGGCGGCCCTTTAATACCCTGATTTAACGGCTAATCGTGGCGTTCAACGCATCAATAGAGGTTTGTAACCCCGCTTCAACACTCATGGTGAGGTCTTCCATTTCCAGCGACACGTCACCATCGTAGCCCGTCATGCGCAGCACCGAGAAAAACTCTTTCCACCATTTCAGATCCTGACCACACCCCACTGCCACATAGTTCCAGGTGCGGGTTTTGGTGTTGGTCACCGGCTGGTACTCCATCAATCCGTCAACATCAGCCAGCCCTCGTTCGATACGTGCATCTTTGCCATGTACATGGAAGACAGCGCCCTCAAGCTTGCGTGCCGCAGCAATAGGGTCGGCCCCCATGGCAATCAAATGCGATGGGTCGAGATTTATGCCGATCATATTATCCACTGCGTTGCGCAGGCGCAGTAGCGTGGAAGGGTTATAAACCAGCTGGCAGGGAAATTCCTCAATGGCAATTTGTTCAACACCATGTTGTTTCGCATGCTGGACAAACTTTTTCCACCACGGGATCGCCACTTCGTTCCACTGATAATCGATCACGCCCGGCATGTAATCCGGCCAGGAAACTGTCGAGGTGATCCAGTTAGGAACGCTGTCGTTCGGCCCGCCACCCGGCAGGCCACTCATCATGACGATCTTTTTCACTCCCAGCTTGCCCGCCAGTTCGACCGCGCGATAACTGCTGTGCGTATGCTTCTCTCCCAGCTCTCCCGGTGCCAGCGGGTTACCGGAACAATTCAGCGCCACAATGCGCATTTCCCGCTGCGCTAACTGCGCCTGAAACTGCTGCAATTTTTCCGGCGACGCCAGTAATTCTTCGGTTTTGACATGCGGACAGGGTGACCAGCCACCTGCGGTCATTTCCACGCCACTGATTCCATAACTTTTGACTTTATCCAGCATCGCGGGAAAAGTTAAATCAGCCAATACATCGGTACATAATGCGAGTTTCATAACAGATCCTTTATCTGGTAGAAAAAATCAGGCTTTCCTGAATTGCTCAATAAAGCCAACTTTGGTTCTGGCATTGGCTAATAACGTCGTTTTAACTTCGTCACCCAATAAATCGGCAATATCAGCCAACACCTGAATATGTTCGTCTTGCTTTGCTGCCACCGCGACCACAATAAAAGCCACCTTCCCGGCTCCCCAACTCACGCCGTTGGGAAATTGAAATATCTGGAATCCGGTTTTAATCACCAGATCGGTGTTGTCTTTTGCGCAGTGCGGAAAGGCAATACCCGCCCCAATATACGTAGAGACATTTTTCTCACGCGTTATCATTGCCTCAAAGAATCCGCTTTTGACATATCCCGCGCTTTCTAATTCTTTGGCTGCGATCTGTATCGCTTCAGATTTATTGGCGGCCTGACAATGCAGAAAGAGATCGTTTTCATTCAGTTGCAACATGTTTTATTCCTCACTTTATTCGCGAGAATGAAGTCAGTTATTGATACAATGCCGGTTGTTGCGGAATATTTACCGGGTGTTTTTCACCATCGTTTAATGATGCCAGACCGGCGTCACAAACCAGCGCGACCACATAGCCATCCCATGAAGAAGGACCGCTCATGGCGCGCCCATCACGCACGTTATCGACAAAATGCTGAACTTCCCGATCATACGCCGTAGCAAAACGCTCCATGCAGGATTGCGTAATGTGATATGCGCTGCCCACCGCAGAACGCGTGCTGATAAGTGCCTGCTCCGTCAATGCCGCAATCGCATTCTCACCAATCACTTCACAGCGGATGTCATAACCATAATCACAGTTAACGAACAACTCATCATCGATTCGTACCCCTGACGCCGTTTCGAAAATAACGATCAGTGGGTCCTGCAAATGTGACAGAGCACGCCGGGTTTTCTTGCGTGGCTTATCCACCCTTACCGCCACAATATCCTCGTTAAGCAAATAACGAATAATGTCGATTTCATGGGTGGCTGAATCGTTGACGGCCATCTCCAGAGTGTAGCTTTCTGGTACTGAAGGATTACGATGGGCGCAGTGCATCAGCAAAATCTCGCCCAGCTCATCTTTATCGATCGCCTGCTTCAGCGCCTGATATCCCGGATCAAAACGACGCATAAAACCAAGTTGCAACAGGCGCTTACCTGCCTCGACTTCGGCATCGATAATTTCTCTGGCTTCATCCGCAGTTGGGGTCAGCGGTTTTTCACAAAACACCGGCTTACCGGCGCTAAATGCCGCCAGAATTTGTGTTTTATGTACCGGACCAATCGAACAAATAAACACCGCATCGACCAGCGGAGAATTAATCATCTCGACAGCATCGTAAAATGCGGTGGCACCATATTCAGCTGCGATATTATCAGCCGTTGATTGATTAATATCACACACCGCTGTCACTTGCGCCCCGGTAATAACCTGATTAAAACGTTTCAGGTGATCCCGGCCAATCATGCCAAGACCAATTAAGCCGATTTTGACTGTCATTTTTACATCCTCAATAGCCGTGCATTAAAAGCGAAATTTATTTTCAATTTGTTCCAGCGTCAGGCCCCGCGTCTCCGGTAAATATTTCACCAGCAGGATTAACATGATGACGTTAGTTGCGGCAAAGAAACCGAATGTCATGCCGCCGCCATATTGATTGAGCAGGAACGGGAAAATTGACTGAATAATAAAATCGAAGATCCATAAACCGAAGACCGCAAAGCCCATGCCCACGCCACGCATTCTTAGGGGGTAAATCTCCGCCAGCATCAGCCAGAATACCGGTGCAATCCATCCCTGCATAAAGACCAGAAATACCAGCATCAATCCGAGGATGACATAACTGGCACCGGTGAAATTGGCCTGTAATGTTTCAACACCATTAATGGTTTCATTATGGAAAAACAATTTAAATGCCAGACCAATTAATACCAGACTGAGCGTGACACCTGCCTGGCCGGTAAAAAACATTTTCCGCCGTGAATGTTTACCGATCAGCGCCATGCCTAATAGCGTCGCAACGATGGAGATTACGCCATTCGCTACCGCACCCGTAACCGCCGCTGCATCCCCTAAACCCGTAGATTTTAATACTGTCGGCGCGTAATACATGATGGTATTCACCCCGGTAACCCGCGTCGCCAGCACAATCATCAGGCCAATCAACACCAGCTGTATAACCCAGCTTTTTTTCATTTCCGTCAGCAGGTTAAATTTTACCGCGTCGGCCTGGACGATCTGCTGTATCTCCCTGACCTCACGATCAACTTCCTGCGGCAGGCGCAATGTTTTCAGCACCTTAACGGCTTTCTCCGTTTCGCCGCGACGGATAAAGAAGCGTGGCGATTCTGGCATCACTAACATACCCAGCCATAACAACGCCCCCGGTAAAGCCGGAATTGCCAGCATAACGCGCCAGTTATGCGCCATTTCGGGATAAAGATTAACAATCGCCGCATTGACGGTATAAGCAAGGAACTGCCCGGTCACAATCATTAATTCGTTTACCGTCACCAGCCTTTCACGCTGATCGGCTCGTGCCAGCTCCGAGATATAAATGGGGACGGTAACCGAGGCACAACCGACTGCAAGCCCGAGAATAAATCGCGCCACAATCATTGATGGCACACTCCACGCCAGGGCAGTGCCTAATGCGCCAAAGATAAAGATGGCGGCAACCCATAGCAAATTCTTCCGACGACCTTGTTTATCTGATAAATATCCACCAAACAGTGAACCCAGTGCGGCACCAAATAACAGGAAGGAGGTAATAAAACCTTCCTGGGTGGGCGTAAGATTTAAATCATACTTCATAAATATCAGTGCGCCGGAAATAACTCCGGTGTCATAGCCGAAACATAATCCTCCTATCGTCGAAACGATAGTGATTAACCTCATGCGCTGAGGATTTTGCAGGTGAGTTTTGTTGTACATAACTTTTCCATCTGGTTGTAAGGTAATACCGAAACAGCCGTTAAATTGGGTCGGTTATGACTAAAATTATTCAGCCAGAATACGCTGTTTTTTATGTCCTGATTACACCCTGATGGGGAATCAGTTCCCTTATCGTTGCAACAACGTTATCTCAAAGTGAAATCGAAAAACTATATACAGCGTCTGACACAATTTAACAGCGTGCCGGGGATCATAAATTTTGCATAAAAATAATAAAATCCCGCGATCCGCATCACAAATTAATTTCACGTCGTTGACATAGCAAGAATCAAGAGAGACGAAAGATATTTTTTTCACCTGCATAAACATATTAATTGTTTAAGATCCGTCCTGAACGGAAATAATTAATCCTGTCTGAGCGTAACGCTGGTCCAGCAAACGACAATTTTGATGATAAATAGACTCAGATGCGGACTTTCGTACAGTTTGGTGGCTGCGCGAAAAATGGCGTGGTGACAACATCCTGCCCCGTCTATTTTTCGCACAAAACAAAAGTGTGATGGCGATCAAAATTAATTTTTGATCAGCGTAGCCAATAACAATAATCAGCATTGGATTGCGCTAAAATTCAGTGAGTTTGTTGAAATTCAGTGAGTTAAATATAGCCAAAAAGCAAAATTGATGATTACCCGCTGCCCCGAGTAATGTAAGAATAGCGACACACTGACAGGAGACATCATGCTGACCTACTGCCTCAATGAACATCCATCGATACGTGGATTCGAAAATGGACACCGCCCGCGCCTGATGTTTATCTGCAAAGCAGAAGGGACTGAGGCGGCGATCCCACGCGTGATGCACAAGCATGATGAGTGTTTTGAACTGATGTTTATCCGCTCTGGTAGCGGCATCTACAACATTGATGGACGTGGCTATCACGTGCAGCGCGGTGACCTGCTGCTGTTCAACGCTAACGTGTTGCATGATGAAAACCCGCACGCCTCTGACGATCTGCTGATTTACAGCTGCGGTGTGGAGCAGTTAAAAGTGGAAGGTTTACCTCAAAATGTCCTGACCACGCGTGCTCAGGCTGCGGTGATGCCCAGCGGTGAATTCTATGATGAGATTTGCCAGCTGTTTGATCAAATGTGGTCACACGTCAGCAGCAAGCGGTTATACAGTTCTGCCATCGGTGATAGCCTGCTCAATGTATTACTGTTGCTATGTCGTAACATCTGGATTGAAAACAAACAGGAGCATGAGAGCAACAGCACTTTGTTGGGGCAGCGGATAAAGGACTACATTGATGATCATTATAAAGATGAGATCGCGTTAAAATCGATAACCGCCGCACTGAATATGAATCAGTTTTATCTGGCTCATGTATTTAAAGCCTATTCCGGTTATTCACCCAAGCAGTATCAGACCCGGCGGCGCATCGGCGAAGCACAATCTTTATTACTCACTACTGACCTTGGCGTGACCGAAGTTGCCAATGCCGTTGGCTACGACAACGTTAATAACTTCCATCGCATATTTCATAATCTTATTGGTATTCCACCTGCACGCTATAAAAAATTCTGGCTGACCGGACAAACTAAAAGTTAGGACTTCTTAATGTCGTTTTAATTATGAAGGACGTCATTGGTTAGCATTCCCGACCGCGTACCCTGCACAGGCTTATTTCGCTAAGCCTGCAGAATCTCTATTACTCTGAGTAAGGATCCACTATGTATCTGGTGACTTTGCATTCCAGTTGGCGGTTGTGCGGAGGCGATGATGAATAGTCGCTGTAATGCCCGTTATGTTTATTCTCTCTGCTGTATCGCCACCCTGGGTGGTGTTATGTTTGGTTATTCTACTGGCGTAATTTCCGGCACCGTCGATTCCATTCAGGCCTGGTTTCATCTCGATCCTTCACAAACCGGCTGGGTGGTATCCAGTATTTTTGTCGGCTGTATTCTCGGTTCATTAACCGCCGGGAGGCTAGCCGAAAAACTGGGGCGTAAACCGGTATTGTTGTTGGCAACGCTGGCTTTTGCCCTATCCACCGTGGGTTCCACCTTTGCCGACTCGTTTATGATATTTTCCTGCGCCCGCATCATCGCAGGCCTGGGCATTGGCCTGGCGGGAACCGTCGCGCCTATGTATATGAGCGAAATCGCGCCTGCCAGTATCCGTGGCAAGGCGTCCGGTATTTTCAACCTTTCCTTAGTGGGATCACAAACGCTGGTATTTCTCATCAACTATCTGATCGGACGAGGGATGTCTGAAACCTGGCTGGTTGAAGAAGGCTGGCGATGGATGATGGGCGCGCAATTTGTGCCCGTGATGATGATGTTGTTCTGCACCCTGATTCTGCCGGAATCTCCGCAATGGTGTATCAATCATCAGCAGGGAGAACGCGCATTACGCGTGCTGGAGAAAATCTATCCCGACCTGAATAAAGCAGAGGCACGAGAGATTCTCGCGGTACGCAAAGAACCGCAGGATGCCACCAAAGGCAGCCGTTCATTGAGATATATCTGGCAAACCCCGGTGTTACGTTACGCACTGATGGTCGGTTGCTCCATTGCGGTGTTGCAGCAATTAACCGGTGCCAGCATCGTGATGTATTACGCTCCTTTGATTCTCAATACCGGCGAGATGAGTAAAGACACGTTGTTATTTCAGACCATTTTTATTGGGCTGCTGAATGCAGCAGGTGCCTTTGTTGCGATGAATCTTTATGACCGCTTTGGCCGTCTGCCAGTAATGAAGGTTGGCACCGTCGGGTCCATCGCCTCCCTTTTGCTGCTGTCCTGGAGCATGCTCCATCAGCAAAGCGGCTATCTCGCCATTTTCTCCGCGTTGTTATTTATGGTGATGTTTGCCATCAGCTGGGGCGCTGGTTGTTGGGTGCTGATTGCCGAAATTTTCCCGCCACGTATTAAAAGTTATGCGATGGGTTTAGCCGTCAGCCTGATGTGGATTTTCAACTTCCTCGTTACCCAATTTTTCCCGGTTCTGAACGATATCCCGGCGTTACAGCAGGCGTTTCATGGTGCGTTTTCGTTCTGGATTTTCGCTGCGCTGAATCTGTTCTGCCTGCTGTTTTTACTGCGCTTCGTGCCCGAAACGCGTGGTGTTGCCCTGGAGGATATTGAGCAACTGCTGGCGAGCCGTATGAAGCTGACAACAACGCCCTCCGCGACTTCCGTCTCCTCTCCCACTCTGCGAGGTAAATCATGATCAAAGCTCTGCACGGTATCTCAACGCATTACTGTAACGTCGTCACAGAAACCCGCATCGCGGCGGAAACCGGCTACGATGGTCTGGAATTTTTGCACTACAAACTGTTGCGCTACCTGGATAACGGCGGCAGTACCCGCGAACTCCATAAGCTGGTGCAGGGTTATGGTTTGCAAACCGTCTGCCTGAATGCCCTGATTGATATTGAACGTCATCGTGAAGGAGAGAAGCAGCAGTTACTGGCGGAGGCCCTCCGTCTGACGCAAATCGCCGCCGAGCTGGAGTGCCCCACGATCCAGATTCTGGCACAGCATGGTATTGACCACCTGCCGCCTGCGCAAATCATGGATATCATGACGGAAAATATCTCCGCCATTGCCAGTATTGGTGAGCAGTACGGCGTGCGTTATCAAATTGAGGTCATTGCCCATACGCAGTTCAATACCCTGAGCCAGGCGCTGGAAGTGATTCGGCGCATCGGCAAAGCGAATGTCGGACTGGTGATCGACTTCTGGCATCTGTTCGCTACCGGAACCACCACACCAGAGGATATACGTGCGTTGGATCCCGCGCTTATTTTTGGTGTGCATTTTTGTGATGGCCGTAAACCTCAAGCGGGGGAAGCCTGGGAAGAAACGGTATTGCGCGCTTATATGCCGGGAGAAGGCGACATTGATGTGCAGGCATGGACCGATGCTGTCAAAGCGACAGGATTCGATGGGGTGTGGTCGGCTGAACTGTTTAGCCCGGCACGCTGGGAAATGGATCATGCGGCGTTAGCCAAACAAGTGATTGAAAATATGCGCAGTTATACTGGTTAATCACGCGCTGGTTTTTCCCTGCTGGCAGGTTATGATTCTCTGACCTGCCAGATATTTCGACATTTCTGATACCTGCCTGACATATCTTTTTCTCCTTTCACAATATTCTTGTTACCCGGAAGAATTAGCCCATTGTTCGTAATTCCCTTTTTGGGTAAAAAAAATGAGTAAACCTTTAATCAATTACTCATACGGAAAGTGATATGTACGTACCAGGCGGTCCTTCTAACATTACTTCTTTGCCAGTCCACAGCGCTCCTGAGCAGCAAAATAACGCATTACCTGTGAAAACAATTTCTAATAGTCGACAAAACATAACGTCATTACCATCATCCGTTATTGGGCCCGAATCTTTACATGATTTGTTAGGTAAAAAAATCACGCCGATTGAAACAATCGTGCAGAGACTGAATGGCGAATTCGCCGCTCATCCTGGTCAGGAAGGTAAGGTCTTAAGCCGCATTTTTTCTGAATTCAGCAGTGGAAACCATATACAACACGCTCATTTTAATGCCTTACTGGCTTATCTCGATAATGGGATAGAAAACAAAAGAGAAGTTTCCCTGACGCTTGCGAAAAACATATGCCGTGGCTTTGAGATTAACGCTCCGAACATGAATGATGAACATAACATAAAGTTATTATCCACCTTAAGAATCGACAGACTTAGTTCCGTAATGGCTCAGACGCCGAAAATCAAAAACATCATTGACAATGATACCAGGCTAAATACGATTAACTACCAAAGGCAAGTTAAAATCCATGAACTTGAGAAAATGGTAGAAAAAATAAGCCCTGAAAGTAAGATTCAGGAAGTGACTCCCTATAAATTCAACTATAAAAAGGGACTCCACATTGAAAGCTATCACTTAAAAGATGAGAATGGTAAAGTTTTCGAAGCGACATTTGTCGATAATCAGGGAAAAATCAGTAGTAACGATATCGAGAACTTCAAAGAAGTCATAAAGAGACTCTATAAGGATAACATGGAGGTTGTTGCAGAAGAAATAAAGTTGCCTGATGAGGAGGCTGAATATAAGAGTCATTTTGCCACGCTATTTGAGCGGACCAACCGGGTAGCACTGAGGCAATGGTTAGGTGATCAGGATAATAAAACAACCCCCTGGACATTAGATTCCGCAGCAGTTGCTTATGGCAACAAAAAGGAAAAATTTATAGCTATCCTCGATACATTAGAAAAGTTTCATAAGGAACTGGCCCCCTTAAAAGAGGAGAAAAAATTCGGCTTCGACTCTTACGCTTATCTCAACCCTGAAACCATATTAATTGACCAGAAAGGCGCATCGATATCATTCGATCCATCCCCCCTGATCGTTCGGGGGTTGATTAAACAGGAAAATTTGCAGAGAACTGGCAAGCGTGAGTATGTTCGTATAATCGATTCTATGTATCCAGAGAAGTTCTTATCAGAAGACGTCAGAAAATTCAAAACTACTCAGAACGTAAGTTGTGATCTTTTTAGTATGTCAGAAGTATGGGAAAAGATGTTTGGTGTGAATATTAATAACTATGATCATGGTCCTTTCGAAGATACCTTAATTGCGTGTAGGGAAGGAGCAAAAAGCAAGCATACGGTTGAAAAGTTTAAAGATGACTTATCAAAGAAAGAATTCAAGGATAAAGACGATTTAGAAAAACTTTGCCTTAAGCGAGCGGGCGAGAAGCCACTTCTTGACCATGTCCAAAAATGTTTAGACAAGCCGGGGCAAGGCCAGGAATATCGTACATTAATCCTTGAAACGGCGGCCATGCTCCTTGCGCACTACAGATCTGATTTTGATAAAGCCGCGAAAGACTGGACTTAATTTCGGCTATCAGAAATGGTTGGGAACAAAAAAGTTCCCTTCCGGCTGTCAGGCGTCGGGGCTGATATGTATTGCATGCCCTGCTGGCAAACCTGCTGTTCTGGACTCAGGGATAAAAATTTTCTGATGCCTGCCTGACATCTTTTATTTCATCCCGGATGAATTAATCCATTGTTCGCGATGGGGCATCCGGGTAAAAAAACTTATTAAACTTTTACTCAATAACTTATAAGGACATAGATATGCTCTCAGTAAACGGTTCTGCTGGCATTCCCCCTGCACGCGTCCACAGTGATCCCCAGCCGCAACACAATCCTTTATCTGTGACAAGGATCTCAAATAGTCAGGACAGCATAACGTCATTGCCTTCTTCCGCCATAGGTCCCGGGTCTTTACACCATTTATTGAGCCAGGAAAATACCTCGCACGAAACTATTATTCAGAAAATCAATGATGAATTCGCCGCTAACCCAGATATGCCAGCGGCCGTATTGACCAGTATGCTTGCAGGATTTAGCGGTTGCAACGATGTTCAACGCGCTCACTTTAATGCCTTACTGACTCTGCTTGATAATGGGATAAATCGTCATGATAAAAAAGTCATGACGCTGGCGGAAAACATATGTCGGGCATTTGAAAAAGATGCACCTGACATGAAGGATGGAAATAGCGTTAAGTTATTATCCACATTAATAACCGACAGATTTTCATCGAAGCTTGAAAAATTCCCGCTAACTAAAGCAACTATAAAAATAAATAAACCCAACCTGATGAAAACCAATTATCAGCGACAAGACAGAACGAGCAGGATTGATGAAGCACTGAAAGAAATCCACCCGGGAATTCACAGCTGGGAGATCACTCCGCATAAATTAAAATATAAAAATGGACTCAACATAGAAACTTATCACTTTAAGAATGAACAAGGTAAATTTTTTGAGGCCACATTAATTGGCAATCAAGGAGAAATCACCAGCGACAAAATTAATAATTTTAAAGAGGTAATAAAGGGACTTTACCCGGACAATCAGACAGTCTCTGTGGTTGAAAAAAATTTGGTTGACGAGAAAGGAGAACATCAAACTCATGTTATGATTCTGTGCGATCGCACCAATACCGTCACACTGGATCAATGGATGGGTGAAGAAGATAAAAAAATCACGCCCTGGACATTAGATGACGCAGCATTAGCCTATGAGAACAAGAAAAAAAAATTTATAGCCATCCTGGATACCTTAGATAAGTTTCATCAGGATCTGGCACCCTTAAAAAAAGCAGAGAAGTTTAGATTTGATTCTTACGGTTATCTCAATCCTGAGACCATTTTATTTGAGAATCATGGTTCCTCGGTATCACTCGATCCCGCCCCACTTTTCGTACGAGGAATTCTTAACCACAAGCTACTGCATAACAATGACAATAACGCACAGCGTAAAATAGCAAATACCACACCTTTTTTTTCCAGGGCACTTATAGCAGGCAGCGATGTACAGCGTATAAGCACCGACCTCTATAGTATGGCGTTCGTATGGGAAAAAATGTTTAATCAGGACCTTCAGCGCTATCAAAACGGTCCTTTCATCAAAACATTATCTGCATGTCTTCAGGAAGTCAGCAATCGGCAAACGGCTCAACAGGTTAAACAGAACTTCTTACAGACAGCGTTCAAGACAGAGTTCAAGACAGAGGAGGCAGAGAAGGCAGAGAAAGAACTCGAAAAACTTTGCAAAGGCAGACCAGGTGAGAAGCAACTTATTGCCCACGTCAGAAATTGTTTAGAGAATTCAAATCAGCGTCAGGCTTCACCTGAAATCATTCTGGAAACCGCAGCCATGCTCCTTGCGCTTCCTGACACCCGTTTTGAAATAGCAGCAAAAGACTGGTCCTGACTTCAGGCCACGTGGCAGGGAACAAAAAAGTTCCCTGCCAGCTGGCAAGCATTGGAGCTAACATCCACCCGCAAACAAAGCTCAACATCGCTGGCAAAGCCCCGTTCTCGTAGCTCCACGGCGGAGCCGCACTGGTTTAAGGCGACAAAGTTTTGCTGCTGCGCGGCCGCAAATGCCGCCACTGCCATCTCCGCTTCCGGCGAGCGCAGGCGCGTACCGAGTGCCTGGATAATGCCCCCTGCGGCCACATAATCCTCGATAGCCGGACGCAGAGTGCCATCCGGCCAACGTTCACCACAGGGGATCACCAGAATCCGTTGAAAATGTCCACAGGCTGTTGCGGTTGCCTGGCGGTTGCGTAATCCGGCGCTGAATACCGCGCCGCCATGTTCGCGCGCTTTAAACGCAATGGTGGAACCATTGGGTGACGGCAACACCAGTTTTGTCCCGGCAGGAATATTCAGTAACGAGGTAGGCGATAAAGTAAAGGTTGCAGCAGAGAAGCGCCGATCAATGCTCGCGGCTTGTGCATCAATTTCCGCAGCATACGTCTGGGCAGACGCGTCTTTCCACGGCCAGGGGGCGATTAACGCGCCTTGATCATTGGCGACACTGACGCAGGTCGAGAACGACATGACATCCACCACAATCACACAATCTGCATCCTGAGCCAGATGCTGCGCGGCGGCAAGCCCCCATTCAAGTCGGACAGAGAAAGGATGTTGAGAGTAATAATGAGCAGGCATTTAAGGGCTTACCTTCGTCGCGGCGCGATTTATCGCACAATAGAAGCGCATAATCATAATGCGCGATAAATCGCGCCGCTACGGTTAATCCAGTTATTTCAGCGCGATACGTGCCACGCTATCCGGGCCTTTGGTGGAGTTATCTTTATTAAACGCCTGCTTCAGAGAAACATACAGCGTTTCACCATCAGGTGACACCAGCAGGCTGTTCGGGTTGGTATCGAACGACCAGCTGTTTTTCACCGCATAGCTGGTGGCATCCAGTTGCAGCACTTTCTTCGACTCACGCTGGCTGATGTAGATTTCATTGCGCTTAGCGTTGAACTTGATGCCCAGCGCGTCGCCAGGGATACGCTTAATCACCTTACCGCTATGCTCGTCAAACACCAGCGTGGTCTTGCCTTTGGAATCATCGGTAACGAACAGGCGACCGGTGGCCGGATCTTCTGCCATATTCAGGAACAGATACTCTTTGCCATCGCCTGCTGTCCAGCGTTGTTCAATTTTGTGCGTGCGTGGATTGATTACCGCGATTTCACCGGCGCCATTGGCGGCGTAGATACGCTCAGTCAGCGGCGAATAGATGATACCTGTTACCCATTTACCGACATTTTTGATCGTGGTTTTGAGTTTGAAGCTTTTGGTATCCACCACCGAGATAAAGCCAGGATCGGCGACGCGACCAACGTAAAGTTCGTGGCCCAGCAGCAACATCTCGCGTGCACCAGGCACGTCACCGTCTTTATCCTTCTTACCGCCCAGCATCAGGCGCTGCAGCACTTTGCCGCTCTGCGCATCAACTTTCGACACCCCACCATCCAGCGAGTTGGTGGTGTAGAACACACTGCCTTCGCTATCGATAGCCATACCGAAGTTTTTCAGATCGGTATGGGTTTCACCTTTGGTCGCCAGCGTCGTCGCATCAAGGCGATATAGCATGCCACCGTTGACGTCTTTGAAACTCTGCGCACTGGCGACATACAACGCCCTGGCGGCCGGAGAGTAAGCCAGTTCATATAAACCATCACCAATCACACGCTGGGTCAGCGGGTTATCGGCGGGTTTTGCGGCCACGGCAACAGCGGGTGTCTGTGCTTTCTGGGCTGGAGCCTGGCAGGCAGTCAGGCTAAATGCGGCAATCACCGCAGCGGCAAGCGCTGCCCGACGCGGGCTGAAAAACGATGTCATTCTGAACTCCATCAATGGATAACGGTTTCCGGCTGGCTGTCACCCACACGGAAATGATCGTAGAAAGAATGAGAATCATACGCATTAACGAAAACTTAGCAAATTCCCCCTAAACAACGGGTTAGAAGCAGCCACAATCCAGTGCCGTAAACGGTATTTTTGCCTGAGAAACTCAGCGTCTGGCAGGAGAATTAACGTGCGTAAAAACGTTAACCTGAGGAATTAAAGGGCCTATCGCCACCCTATCCTTTTGATTAACTTAGCTTATACAAATGTTTACATAATTGAATGAATCATTTTTAGAATTATTAAAGCAAATGATTATCATTGGCTTTCTCAATTTATGCGCTTCTTTGCGTTAAGTGCCGCGGAATGGTGCGGCGAAATAAAAAAACAGAAGCGACACAACAGCAGACACGTTCATTTTTTGACGGGAAATCTTATGTCTTTGAATCGCAGGGATATCCGCGTGGAATCACGCGCGTCCGGCATCCGCAAAACCTTTACGGTTTCATTGCTGGCAATGGCAGTACACACCCTTCTCAACCCGATTGCCGCACAAGCGGCGGATAACAGCACCAGCAATACTCAGCAGGATCTGGTGGTGGATGCCACTACCGGCGGCGACAGCACCGCCCAGGATAAGCACGACTATCAGGTCAAAACCACCCGTGCCGGCACCAAACTGTTGCTGACGCCGCGTGATGTGCCGCAATCGGTCAGCGTTGTCACTCAGCAACGTATGCAGGATCAACAGCTGCAAACCATTAATGACGTGCTGAACAACGCCACCGGTATCACCAGCAGCCCGGTCGACAGTGAACGCGATTACTACTACTCCCGCGGTTTCCTGCTGACTAACTTCACCTATGACGGCATCCCTACTTCAATGGGTGATTCGTGGAACTATGGCGATACCGCCTCCGATACCGCGATTTACGACCGAATTGAGATCGTGCGCGGTGCCACCGGCCTGATGACTGGCGCAGGCAGCCCGGCAGCATCGGTTAACATGGTGCGTAAACATGCGGATAGCAAAGATTTCACCGGCACCCTAAGCGCCAGCTATGGCAGCTGGAACAAACAGCGTTATGTCGCTGATCTTTCCGCCCCATTAAACGAATCAGGTTCGGTACGTGGCCGCGTGATTGCGGGTTATCAGGATCAGGACAGCTGGCTGGATCGCTATCACAAAAACACCAAATTCCTGTATGGCACCCTTGATGCAGATCTCACCGATAACACCACCTTGTCGCTCGCTTACGATTATCAGGACGCCGATACCCGTGACCCGACCTGGGGCGGCAACCCGGTGTTTTACAGCAATGGTTCTCTGACGCATTACCGCCGCAGCCTGAACTCTTCCGCCGACTGGACTTACTACCACACCACCGTGCGCAAAGTGTATGCCGACCTGGTGCATAACTTTGATAACGGCTGGAGTTTCCATCTGAACGGTACGCATGCCGAAAACACCTTCAGCGATAAATTGCTGTATGTGGGATATATGGCTTACCCGGATCAAACCACCGGTGAAGGTGCCGATGGTTTCGGCAGCAAGGACCGCGGCAAACGTGAACTGACCTCAGTAGATGGCTATGCCAGCGGCCCCTTCGAACTGTTTGGCCGTCAGCACCAGTTAATGGCAGGCGTCAGCTACAGCCGTCAGCACAACAGCACCTATAGTCAGAATGGCATCACTGATGAGGATGCAGGTGATATTGCCAGTGATGATATCGGAATATTTAATAACCACTGGAATGGCAATATCGCGGAACCTGAATGGGGCGACTGGTATCAAAACGCCGATGACGTGGTACGTCAGAAATCTGCTTACACCGCCGCGCGTTTCTCACTGGCCGATCCGCTGTCGCTAATTGTCGGTGCGCGGTACACGCAATACAGCACCAATGGTAGCAGCGGCAATATGGATAAAAACAACATCACACCTTATGCCGGTGTGGTGTATGACATCAACGATACCTGGTCGGCTTACGCCAGCTATACCTCAATCTTCCAGCCCCAAACCTATCGTGATAGCAGCGGCCATTATCTGTCACCCGTCACCGGGAAAAGCTATGAAACCGGCCTGAAATCCGCCTGGTTTGATGGCCGTCTGACCGCAACGATGGCGATCTTCCGCATTGAACAAAATAATGTTGGTGAGGCTGTTGATGGCGTTTATGTTAACAACAGCAGCGAACAGGCTTACTCCGCCACCAAAGGGGCGCGCAGCAAAGGTGCCGAGTTCGAGCTGAATGGCGCACTGACGGATAACCTGCAACTGACCTTCGGTGCGACGCGTTATGTCGCACGGGATTCGGAAGGCCGGTATAACCCGAACCAGCCGCAAACCGACTTCAAATTGTTCACCCGTTATCGCTTGCCCATGTTGCCAGATCTCACCATTGGTGGCGGTATCAACTGGCAAAACCGCGTGTTTGATGATGTCACCGCACCGGATGGCAGCACCCAACGCGTCTATCAGGGCAGCTACCCACTGGCTAACCTGTTTGCACGTTATCAGGTGACGAAGCAGGTGGCAGTACAGGCTAACATCGACAACCTGTTTGATCGCACCTACTACGCTTATATGAGTAACTACGTCTACGGTGAACCGCGTAACTTCTCGGTCAGCGTGTCATATCAGTTCTGATAAAAGATGGCTGCGCCCCGCATCAGCAGGGCGCAGTGAGGTTATTTGTATACCGTCGCGGTAGCTCGTACTTTGTCACCTTCATTACCGGAGGTGATAACAAAATATTTCCCCCCCATCGCATCGGCCTTTTGTGAAATTTCCTCCATCACCGCACGTGGTGAAGTATGTTCTTTAGTGGAGCTGACGGTGCCAACTTTTTGATATTGCTTTGCCTCTGCCTTACTGATTTCCTTTGCAGCAAAAGCCGAAAAGCAAATTAGCGAGGCGGTAATACACGCTATCATTCCTGTCAAAATTCTTTTCATTATCACACCTCAGAGATAATTGAGAATGGACTATGCATTGCAGCAATTAAATTTTTAGACTGCGTTAGGAATATTGCAACTGCGCAATTTATACCGTCGCTTATTTTCCAGCGAAACCTTACCAGCCAAACCAGGTTATTAGCGGAGCGACACGAGATGAAAACAGGATATTTTCCACGGAGATAACTTCACTGCAACATCAGGCATCTCCACTAAACCGCTGGTCTTTAAGTTTTTTCGGACATCCAAAAATAAAATAAACTGTTATCGCTTCGCTTGATTACTGTAAGCCATCGGCTACGTTTATTTCAAAATATTATTAATTTTACACATCTTAAATCGATATTTTCAGGCCAAAAGTCTACCTTTCACTGGCCCGAAATTCACCAGACTTCAAACATGATTAAATTTTTTAGTCCATCCAGTTGAGGTCAATCAATGAAACGGAAATACCTGCATTGCCTTGTGCTTGCTACGCTGCTGACCAACGCATTTAATTCCTTTTCTGCCGCGGATTTACGCAAAGATGCCACCACAGCGACTAAAGAAACGAATGACGTGTTATATAACCAACTCCCTTTCTCTGATAAGACTGATTTTAGTGACGCCCATAAAGGTTTTATCGCAGCTTTACCTGATGCGGTGATTAAAGGCGAAGCGGGAAATGTTATCTGGGATCCGGGCCAGTACGCGTTTATTAAAGAGGGGGAGAAATCCCCGGATAGCGTTAACCCAAGTCTTTGGCGTCAGTCGCAGTTGATCAATATCAGTGGGCTTTTCCAGGTTACCGATGGTGTCTACCAAATCCGTAATCTTGACCTCTCCAATATGACCATCATCGAAGGTGATAAAGGCATCACGGTTATCGACCCGCTGGTTTCTGCTGAAACCGCCAAAGTGGGGATGGATCTTTACTACAAACATCGCGGCAAAAAGCCGGTAGTGGCGGTGATTTACACCCATAGTCACGTTGACCACTACGGTGGGGTACGCGGCGTGGTCGATGAAGCGGATGTGAAATCCGGCAAAGTTAAAATTTACGCACCGGCAGGATTTATGGAGGCCGCGGTGTCTGAAAACATCATGGCGGGTAACGTAATGAGCCGCCGTGCCAGTTATATGTACGGCAACCTGTTGAAAGCCGACCCGAAAGGCCAGGTCGGTGCCGGATTAGGCACCACCACTTCGGCAGGAACCGTCACGCTGATAGCGCCAACGGACACCATTACCAAAACCGGTGAGAAGCACACCATTGATGGCCTGACCTATGAATTTATGATGGCTCCGGGTTCGGAAGCCCCGTCAGAAATGTTGTGGTATGTCGAAGAGAAAAAAATGATTGAGGCGGCTGAAGACGTCACCCATACCTTGCACAACACCTACTCGCTGCGCGGTGCAAAAATTCGTGAACCGCTGCCCTGGTCAAAATACATCAACGATGCCATCACCCGCTGGGGCGATAAGGCTGAGATTATCATCGCCCAGCATCACTGGCCGACCTGGGGCAATGATAACGTCAACAACCTGCTGAAAACTCAGCGTGATCTCTATCGCTACATCAACGACCAGACGCTGCGGATGGCGAATGAAGGTCTGACGCGTGATGAAATTGCCGCCAACTTCAAACTACCGGATGGACTGGCAAAAACCTGGGCGAACCGGGGTTATTACGGCTCCGTCAGTCATGATGTTAAAGCCACTTATGTGCTGTATCTTGGCTGGTTTGATGGCAATCCGGCTACGCTGGATGAGCTACCGCCGGAAGAAGCGGCGAAGAAATACGTCGATTATATGGGCGGTGCCGACAATATCCTGCAAAAAGCCAAAACCGACTTCGACCAGGGAAATTATCGCTGGGTAGCGCAGGTGGTCAGCAAAGTGGTTTTTGCCGATCCCAACAACAAAGCCGCGCGCGATCTGGAAGCCGATGCGCTGGAACAGCTCGGGTATCAGGCAGAATCTGGCCCGTGGCGCAATTTCTATCTGACCGGCGCGCAGGAACTGCGTAACGGAGTGATCAAAGGCCCAACCCCCAACACTGCCAGCCCGGATACGGTCAGAGCGATGACACCGGAAATGTTCTTCGATTTCCTGGCCGTGCATATCAATGGCGAGAAAGCGGGTAATGCGAAGGCAGTGATTAACGTCGATCTGGGCGATGATGGCGGTAAATATAAGCTGGAACTGGAAAACGGCGTGCTCAACCACACAGCCAATGCCCAGGGACAGAACGCCGATGCCACCCTCACTCTCAACCGCGACACCCTGAACAACATCATCCTGAAGGAAGAAACGCTGAAGCAGGCGCAGGATAAAGGGGAAGTCAAAATCAGCGGTAACCCTGCCAAAGTCGATGAACTGCTGGGTTACATGGATAAATTCGAGTTCTGGTTCAATATAGTGACACCGTAATTATTCAACGGGCTGCGACGTCATTTAGCAGCCCGCCTCTTTCCTAAGCGTTATTTTAAGCATTCGCCATTTCTAATCTTTATAAAAATTTCCGACACCGGATTTCGCTCAATATCAGTACCCCTGTTGAATTTAGTTTTTATTCATCAACCGCGATTTCTAAGGATTCATACGATGAACAGATCCTACAAAGGCGTCGGCGTTCTGGCTCTGGCTGCTGGCTCAATATTGCTCCCTGGTGCCAGCCGGGCGGAAGAACCCGCAAAAAATGTGACGGACAATCAGGGCGATGGCAGTAAGCCTAACATCATTCTGATTGTTGCTGATGACACCGGTTATGGCGATCTCGGCGCATACGGTGGTGGTGAAGGCCGGGGTATGCCAACGCCAAATCTCGATAAAATGGCCCAGGAAGGGATGACCTTCTTCAGTTTTTACGGACAACCAAGCAGTACCCCAGGCCGTGCGGCAATGCAAACCGGCCGCATACCTAACCGCAGTGGCATGACCACCGTGGCTTTCCAGGGTCAGGGTGGCGGGTTACCAAAAGAGGAATGGACACTGGCCTCGGTATTGAAAACAGCCGGTTACGATACATTCTTCACCGGCAAGTGGCACCTGGGTGAATCGGACTATGCCCTGCCTAACGCCCAGGGTTATGACGAGATGCGCTATGTCGGGCTTTATCATCTCAATGCCTACACCTACGCCGATCCAACCTGGTTCCCGGATATGGATCCTAAACTGCGTGAAATGTTCGCCCGCGTGACGCGTGGGGCATTATCAGGGAAAGCCGGTGAAGCGCCCCATGAAGATTTCAAGATAAATGGTCAGTACGTCAATACCCCTGAAATTAATGGCAAAGAGGGTGTGGTCGGTATTCCTTTCTTTGATCGTTATGTGGAAAAAGCCTCTCTGGAATATCTCGACGCTCATGCGAAAGACACTAAACCCTTTTTTATGAGCATCAATTTTATGAAGAACCATCAACCGAATATGCCTGACCCTGATTTTATTGGGAAATCGATGTCAAAATCGAAATATGCCGATTCTATGGTGGAAATGGACGCCCGTGTCGGTCATATCATGGATAAAGTTCGCTCGCTTGGTCTGGATAAAAATACCCTGGTGGTGTTCACCACCGATAATGGGGCCTGGCAGGATGTCTATCCCGATGCCGGATATACCCCCTTCCGTGGCACCAAAGGAACCGATCGTGAAGGCGGCAGTCGCGTTCCGGCCATCGCCTGGATGCCCGGAAAAATCAAAGCAGATGTGAAGAATCACGACATCGTCGGCGGGCTTGATTTAATGGCTACCTTCGCCTCGGTTGCCGGCATTAAAGAACTGCCCAAAAATGATCGGGCTGGTAAACCGATTATTTTCGACAGTTACGACATCTCGCCGGTGCTGTTCGGCACCGGCCCGGATCCACGTACCGCATGGTTCTACTTCACCGAGAATGACCTGACTCCGGGAGCGGTTCGGGTCGGGCATTACAAGGCGGAATTTAATCTGCGCGGTGACAATGGTATGTCGACCGGTGGTCTGGCGGTAGACAGCAACTTAGGCTGGAAAGGACCATCTTCCTATGTGGCTACCGTGCCACAGATCTTTGACCTCTGGCAGGACCCGCAGGAACGCTATGACATCTTTATGAATAACTACACCGAGCACACATGGACACTGGTGACATTTAACCAAGCTATCGGTGACCTGATGAAAACTTACGTCAAATACCCACCACGCCCGGCACAAAGTGAATCCTATACCGGCCCGATTACCATCAGCCAGTATCAGCGTTTCCAGAATGTACGCGAACAGCTCAATAAAGAAGGTTTCCAGTTGGGATTACCGACCGGTAACTGATTAATTAATGGCCCGATCATTATCGGGCCAGTATTCCCATCCTCACTAAGGCAATCAGATGAATATTATCGTTCGTCGGGCCGGTAAACAGATCTGGGCAATAGCTCTGGCTCTGTGTGTTTTCTTCGCCTTACAAAATGCCCATGCAGCAACCGACCTGCCTTCCTGGAATAATTCCTCCGCCCGGGAAAAAATAATCGCGTTCGTGCAGAAAGTGACGCATGAAGGTGACGCTGGTTATGTCAAACCAGAGGAGCGTATTGCTGTGTTCGACAATGACGGCACGCTCTGGACCGAGCAACCGGCTTATGTCCAGCTGGTTTATCTGATTGATCGCATTAAAACACTGGCCCCACAGCATCCTGAATGGAAAGACAAACAACCCTTTAAAGGAATACTGGAAAACGATCTGCATGCGGTGGCAGCAACAGGCAATCAGGGGCTGATGGCAATTGAACACGCCGCTGATGCCGGAATGACGACGGATGCTTATCAGGCCAACGTGTTACATTGGCTCGCCGCCGCGCGCGATCCCCGTTTCAAACGCCCCTATACCGAACTGGTTTATCAGCCGATGCTGGAGCTACTGAATTACCTGCGGGCTAACGGTTTTAAAACCTATATCGTTTCAGGCGGCGGTGCCGATTTTATGCGTCCGTGGACGGAAAAAGTTTATGGCATACCGCCGGAACAGGTAATCGGGTCCACCGATAATATTACATTCGAACAGGATAAACAGGGCCATCCGCAACTGATTAAACAAGGTGCCATCAACTTTATTGACGATGGCGAAAATAAACCTGTTGCCATCCATCGTTATATTGGCCGCATGCCCATCTTAGCCTTCGGTAATTCCGATGGCGACCTGCCAATGCTGCAATACGTCAGCTCCGGCCCTGGTAGCCGTCTTGTTCTTTACCTGCATCATGATGACGCCGATCGTGAATATGCCTACGACCGGAAATCCAGTTTTGGCAAGCTGGACAAAGGGCTGGATGAAGCCAGGGCGAAAGGCTGGCCTGTCGTCAGCATGAAAACGGACTGGAAAGTCGTGTTTCCGCAATAACACAGCAGCTAAGTGAGGAACGAGATGAAACACAGTACCACCGTCCCGTTACCCCCTATTCTTACCTTTGAAAAACTGGGTGTGAATTATAAACGTCGTTATCATGTGATGGCGAAGCCTTCCGGATCCACCTGCAACCTGGATTGCAGTTATTGCTTTTATCTGCATAAAGAAGATTTACTCCATCAACACCGCGATAAAGGAATGACCGATGAAATACTGGAGGATTTTATTCGCCAGTACATTGCCAGCCAGGACGGAGAGGAAATTATTTTCTCATGGCAAGGCGGTGAGCCAACGCTTATGGGTCTGGCATTTTTTGAAAAAGTTGTCGCCTTGCAAAAAAAATATCAACCCAGAAATCAGCGAATTGAAAACGATCTGCAAACTAATGCCGTACTGATAAACGATCAGTGGGCTGCGTTCCTCAAAAAACATCATTTCCTGGTGGGCGTCTCCATTGATGGTCCACGCGAATTGCATGATCGCTACCGCGTCACACGCAGTGGAAAACCTACCTTTGATCGCGTAATAAAAGGTATCGACGCATTAAAGCGCCACGGCGTGCCTTTTAATGCCCTGGTGGTGTTGAACCGGACTAACGCCAGATTTCCCCTTGAAGTGTATCGGTTTTTGACCCAGGAGCTGGGGGCCACCTATATTCAATTTAATCCCTGTGTGGAGCCGGTCGATTTTAAAAGCACCGCCCCCCAGTTCTGGCGCGACGAAACTATCCCGGTAACCGGTTCCCGCCGGGCAAAACCGGGCGACCTCGACTCGATCGTCACGGACTGGTCAGTCGATCCCGAAGACTGGGGGCAGTTTCTGAAAGTGACGTTCCAGGAGTGGGTGAGCAAAGACTTAGGGCGCGTACAGGTCAACCTGTTTGAAACCGCGGTGGTGCAAACCATGGGGCTGCCGTCGCAACTTTGCATCACCGCTGAATTTTGCGGCAAAGGTCTGGCGATAGAGAAAAATGGTGACGTCTTTTCCTGCGATCATTACGTCTATCCGGAGTATCGGCTGGGAAATGTCACTACCCATAAACTGGCGCATCTGGTGTTCTCCGAACGGCAACGCCAGTTCGGCGTAGGGAAAAGAGACACGCTGCCCCGCTACTGCAAGACCTGTCCTTACCTGAAATTGTGCTGGGGCGAGTGTCCTAAAAACCGCATCGTGCGCGCACCCGATGGTGAACTGGGGCTTAATTATTTATGTCCTGGTATCAAAACATTCTTTAAATCAGCCATGCCTGCTTTAGAACAAATCGCCAGCATCCTTAACAACCTCAAAGAGTAATCAAGGAGTACAACATGCGCCGATCTCTACTGATGATCATATTCGCGGTGATACCCATTCAGCACCTGGCCGCATCACCTTACGACAGCCTCGCAACGGCATTGCGCGAGCAAACTATCCTCCAGGATTTGCGTGCACATTGCCATGTCAGTCAAAACATTTCCGATGAAGTAATGAAAAAACACTTTATGGATAACCCGGCTAGCCATGAAGCCATAACCAGCGCCGCTTACGAGCTAAAAAACGGTAAAAAACAGCTTTACCAGCAAAAAATATCTGCTGTGATCTGCCCAACCGATTTAACCAGCAAATAAACAGTTGGGAGCCATTATGCGCCATATTGTCCTGTTACTGGCCGTTATGTCGCCGCTGTCTGCCAGCGCCAGCGGCCTCTATCTGTATGAAATCGCAACGGAAGATATTGGGCTGGCGGGTGCAGGCCAGGCAGCGCGTGCGCAGGATGCTTCCACATTGATGACTAACCCCGCCGGGATGACACGCCTGCCCGATCGCATGATCACGGGTGGCCTGCAAGCGCTGTATGGCGACACGCCGTACCAACTGGATAACGATGCCATCCTGAAGGGCAACAGCCCGGGTAACACCATTGGCTGGTTTCCCGGTGCCAGTGTTTTTTACCAGCAACGTATCAACGACGCCTGGTCAGCGGGCATCGGCCTGTACGGTAATTACGGTTTGGGACTGGATTTTGGTGAATGGGCTGGCGACCGCCTGATCAAAAAAAGCACCCTGGTCGGGATGACACTCAGCCCTGCGATTGCCTTGAAGATTAATGACCGCCTGTCATGGGGGCTGGGTCTCGGCATCAATTACGGTTTTCTTTCGCTGACGCGCAATGTTGACGGGCAGGATGAGAAAGCCACCGATCACGACTGGGCGCTCAATTTCCGCACCGGTCTGTTGATGCAGGTAACGCAGGCAACGCGTATCGGCCTGACTTATACCAGCAAAACGGAATACCACTTCAATATCAATGGCGAGGCACGTTTCCCGCAGTTGGATAATGTCTCCTGGGCCCTGCCGATTGCGGCGCAAATTAATACCCCGGCTCAACTGATGCTGAGTGCGGTTCATGATTTAAATCAGCAATGGTCGTTACTTGCTGATTTGGGCTGGCAGGACTGGAGCAGCTACGGCGCGAACCAGATTCAGGTTTCCGGCCAGCCGCTGACGCGGGAAAATCGCCTGAACGATACCTGGCATACCGCGCTCGGCGTGCAGTTTCGTCCCAATGATCAATGGCGCTTGAATGCCGGTATTGCCTATGACAGCAGCTTCTATAAAAACCAGGACGATACCGCGATGACGATGCCATCAGGGGCGGCATGGCGTTACGGCATTGGTGCCCAATATCAGCTCACGCCATCCAGTAATATTGGTGCCGCATTTGAATATCTGAATATGGAATCATCGTCAGTGTCATCACCGCTGGTGAAAGGCGGATATCACGATCCCAATATCTACTTTTTCAGCATGAATTACAGCTATCAATTCTGATGTCATGAAGGTGGCATGCATGAAAACTGGCATTTATCTGTTGAGCAGTATGTTATTGCTGGCCGCATTTGCTGTATTTAGCGCTGAACCGCGACAGTCTCCCTCGCCGCAAGAGCAGGCACGTACGTTGATGCTGCTTACCAGCCGGTGGTGATGTTACAGGCAAAATTCGGCCTGACTACCCCGGAAGAACGTGTGCAGCGCATCATAAATCAGCTTCGTGCCCTTAATGCGACGGATTTGCAGCAACCGGTCCAGACACACACTCTGATGCGCTATCACCAACAAGCGGTATTGTTTTCTGTTAATAACCATCCATTCATGTTACTTGCCCAGGCAGACCTGGATGAAGGAGATGATTTAACGCTGGCACAAGCTGCCGAACGGGTACGCCAGCGTCTGGAAGCCATACGTCTGCTGCTGAAAGAACAATACTCCCCGCATTATTTGCTGCTCTCGCTGGGCAAAAGTCTGGCGGGTTTATTTCTGCTGATCCTGTTGCTGGTGTTGAGCTGGCGCGTGGCACAATGGCTGACGCGGCAGGAAAACACACGGCCCGCAAAACATCGTCATTTGCTACCTGCACCGATGCGCAGCTTCTTAGGTCCTGTCAGACTGCGCTTTTATCACTCGCTGCTGGTCATCATCTGCCTTGGTGCCTGTTATCTGTGGCTAAGCTGGATACTACGCCTGTTTCCTTATACCCGGGTCTGGGGAATAGACCTCGGCAACTATGCCCTGAGTCTGTTGCAGGATATCGGCGTCGCCATGCTCTCAGCATTACCAGGGCTGTTTATCGTGGCGGTGATTTTCCTGATTACCGCCTTCTTTACCCGCATCATCCGGCTGATTTTGCGCCGGGTCGAAATGGGCACTCTCCACATCCCAGGCCTTTATCCTGAAACAGTGGGCGTCACCCGGCGCTTAATTAGTGTCGTTATCTGGCTGTTTGCTCTGTCTGCTGCCTACCCTTTCCTTCCCGGTGCCAATTCCCTGGCCTTCAAGGGCATCAGTGTATTTTTTGGTTTGATGCTGACACTGGGATCGGCAGGAATAATGAACCATGCCATGAGCGGGCTGGTTCTCACCTATTCACGCGCCCTGCGTAAAGGCGATGTGATCCGTATTAATGACAACGAAGGCGTGGTGAGTGAAGTTGGCATGCTGGCGACCAAACTCCTGACGCGGGAAAACTATGAAGTTACGGTGCCAAACGCCGTTGTCGTGAGCGGTAAAATTATCAATCTCAGCTCGCCGTTAAAAGGTGCGGGTATCAATCTGACTACCAGCGTGACGATTGGCTATGACACGCCCTGGCGCCAGGTGCACAGCATGCTGGAACTCGCAGCCAGCCGTACACGAAGTATTAACCACGACATGCCGATATTGGTACGGCAGCTGGCGTTGATGGATTGGTATATCGCCTACGAACTCCAGGTTTGCCTTCCTGCTGACGGATCGCTTGCAGCAGCCAGAAACGAACTCCATTGCCACATCCAGGATGTTTTTAACGAATTTGGCGTGCAGATTATGTCGCCGAACTTTGTCGGACAGCCCGAAGCCACTGTGGTGGTTAAGCCTGAAGACTGGTTTACACCGCCAGCAAAAAAAGAGTCGCAGGAGTCATCGTAATGTCCGCAATAAGTTACCGCGCCCAGCGATTACGTCCCTGCTGTTTGGCACGATACAACGCTGCATCGGCCAGAGCGATCAACGGCTCAGCGGCAAGGTCGGGGGCACTACTGGCGAGTCCCATACTAACGGTCACATAGGCTGCCACCGCTGAAGTCGCATGCGCCAGCGCTCGCTGTTGCAGATGCTGCTGAATACGCCCGGCAACCGCTTCTGCCTGCGCCAGATTCGCATCCAGCAGCATCACCACAAATTCCTCCCCACCGTAACGCGCCACCACATCTTCCGGCGTGCGCACCGATTCTCTGAGGATGGCCGCGACCGCCGCCAGACAGGCATCCCCGGCCTGGTGACCATAATGGTCGTTGTAACGTTTGAAGTAATCAACATCGAGCATGATGATGCTGAAGGGTCGCTGCTGCGCTATCGCCTGGCTGAGATGCTTTTCCAGCGCACGACGATTCGCGGTGGCGGTTAATCCATCCTGGTGCGCCAGCATGTCCAGGCGCGAAATCAGGAGTTGGTTTTGCTCGTAGCGCCACCAGGCTTCGTTGAACCAGCGCATGAGCATAAAGCGGCCATAGACGATGATTAGCGTCAGAATCAGCCAGACGACAAAAAAACGTGAGTTGATACCATCGTTGAGTTGCCAACTGGCAAACGGAAGTGCCAGCCACAGTGGCAACAGGTAAGCCAGTAGCGCTTGCGGATAAAAATAGAGTGCCGTAACGGCGCTTAATAGCAGAATAATACCGAGTGGATAGGTAAACGGCAGTTGCCAGTAAATCAGGAAGCAGTAGCAGCTCGCAGACCATATCAGACTCATCAGCATGATCAGCGTCAGGCTCAGCCATTGCAGGGTAACGGAGGCCTGTGTGAGTCCACGCCATGCCACCAGCATGAGCAATAGCGAGGCGGTGATCACCAGCCAGACGCCTGTTTCAATCACCGGAATTAACGCGTTATGACTGAGCAGACTGTCGTCGTAGTTAACGACCAGCCAATTGCGCAGGGCAATAACCAACGCGAAACTGAAATTGACAAAGGCAAACCACGGCAGGCTTTGTGACAACGCCTGTCTGACCATATCGCTTCGCTCGCGCCAGTGCGGCATCGTTTGCCGACGTTCTCTCAGACTGATATTCACCAGTGACCCTTCAATTAGATGACGGTGATATACAGTGTATCTGCGATCGGCGGCGGCGCTATTTATCGCGCTGTCAGGTGGTTTTATTCAGAGTGATTTCGGAGTTGTATTCACGGTGCAGGCGCCGCGCCTGAATAAATACCGATTTCCAGTAAGGATTGTTGAGAGAAGAACGCATCACACCACGGCTGGCCGATGCATGCAGGAATTGTTGATCGGTGTCGTAAAAACCAACGTGCAATTCATGGTTGATGCGGAAAAATACCAGGTCTCCGGGCTGCATATGGTCAGGCTGAACCCGCTCACCCATTTGAATTAATTCACGCGTGGTGACGCGATCCATCGGAATATTGAAACGATCCTTTAAGGTACGCCAAACGAAACCGGAACAATCGACACCGGATAATTGTGTACCACCCCATTGATAGGGGGTTCCCTGCCATGAATGCATTTGGTCATGCAGCGCGGCAATAACCGGAATAAGATCTTCCTGGCTCTGGGCACCGTCATTATCGGCCTGTGAGTCACGATGGGCAGAATGGGAGGAACACCCTGCGAGAGAGAGAAAAACCAGAGCGGCCAGTGCCTTAAACATTGCAGGGGAATTCATGGTGTCGTGTGTCACTCATTGAAGTTGGTTTCAGGTTTATACCGCAGTAATGAACGCCGGAAAAATCAGAACCGCTCAGACTTGCAGTACCTTACACTTCACTTACTCAGGCTTACACTACAATACCAGGATATTTCCGCAGGTAAATAGTTAAATCACTTTATGGTGAATTAATCGACAGGTGCAGGATGCAATTGCACATCCTGCACACAAATTTGGCTTAAAAATAATTCAGCGCTGACTTATGAAGCGAAACGGTATTATTTGTGCGCTCAATATTTGCCGGAGAAGTTGGCACTGATTCGTTGTGCCAGATAATCCTTCGCCGAAATCGGTGGATATTTTTTCTCCGGCCCTTCGATCATGACGTCTTCATTTGCCTGGCAGAAAAATGCCAGGCTGTAGCGCGCCGGAACCGACTCACCAGGTAACGGATTCGCCACGCGATGGAAATTGGACGGCAATTTATCGTCGCTCCAGCGCATCAGCATATCGCCAATATTACAGGTGATCAGCCCATCCAGCGGCGCGATTGGCGTCCAGACCTGCTCTTCCATCTCTTTACCCGGGCACACCTGTAAACCGCCCTGCCCATCACGCTGGAACAACAACGTCAGGCAATCGAAATCGGTATGCGCACCCGCACGCCACGGACCATCCACCTCACCGGTGATCGCAAAATAATGCAGCATACGTAAGGTACTTTGATAAGTGGCCTGCGTGGGTTCATGTGCGTGGCTGAAGAAGTCTTCCGGGAAGCCAAGCTTCAATGCAAAGCAGGAAAGCAGTTTCATACCCACCGCCCAGCACTGACGCTCGAACGTCATCACCTGATCCCGGAAACCAGGCAGGGTGTCATCATCCGGCCACAGGCCATCCATGCGCGGCAGTGTGATCTGGTATGACTCTTTCTGGTCAGGCTTGCCGGTGGAAGGACGGATTTGCGCGCGATATTCCCACCCCGCATTGCGGCTCAGGGGATGGCGGGCTTTTTCATTTTCCGGCAGCGCAAAAAAACGCTGCGCATTAGCGAATGCCGCGTTGATATCTTCAAGTGGGATGTCGTGGCCGGATACCTGGAAGAAACCGATCTCCATTGCGGCCTGCCACAGCTGGTCGGCGATTTCGTGTTTACGTTGGTCAAAATCAGCGAGATCGATGATACGCACTTCGCGCACCGCTTCACTGCCGCGAGCGCCCATCCGCGATTCTTTATCAAGTTCATGCATTGCGTAAGTCGTTGTCTTTTCCATTGGTGCACCTCGTTATAAAGAGATAACGGATGACCTGCACCGCAACTGGCAGGCCATCCCCGCGCCCATTGGCTGGGCGATCGAGCAATGACCCACCGGGCAACGACCACGGCTGACAGCTTCTACTCAATATCAATCTGGCAATATCTGTGCCACAAATCGCACGACTCCGTAGCGGCGCGATTTATCGCGCTGTTGCTGTAGTGCACCGATGCAACGACGCGCGATAAATCGCGCCGCTACGGATTAAATGCAACTTTATTGCACCATAAAGATGCAAATCAGCAACTAATGACTCACATAAGAGCAAAGTTTCACAAACATCTCACTCACTCATAATATCGGAAAGAAATTTATTGATTAAAATCATGATGATAATAATAAACATTGTGAATGGCATGGGCTTTGCTAATTTCAGTGCAGAGTATAAGCGGTTAGCGTGGCGCGCCTGCCATGCGGAACATTGCTCTACAGCTTCGGCTGTACCTCGTCAGGGGACGGTGCTATGCATCGTGAGCAGGTTGATACACCGCACCATCCCCTGGACACGAACACAATTTCTGCGTTTGCTTTGGGGGTTTTTATGTCAATGTCATCCTTCCGTTTGTCCCTGTTCGCCGCACTTATCGGCGCATCTTCTCTCGCCCACGCCGCCGACAAGCTGGTGCTGCAAACCACCTGGGTGGCGCAGGCCGAACAAGGCGGTTATTACCAGGCTGTCGCCACCGGGATCTATAAAAAATATGGGCTGGATGTGGAAGTCCGTTCGGGCGGGCCGCAGCTGAATAATATGACGCTGCTGCTGGCAAATCGTGCCGATGTTATCGTCAGCTATGATCTTCAGGTGTTGCAGGGCATCCAGCGTCACTTCCCGCTAAAAGCCATTGCCGCCCCCTTCCAGTTCGATCCGCAAGGCATTATCACCCACGGTGATGTTAAAGATTTGGCGGGGTTGAAGGGCAAAACCGTGCTGGTCTCCGCCAGCGGCCAGGCCAGTTGGTGGCCGTGGCTGAAAAGCAAATATCAGCTCAGCGACGGCCAGGTGCGCCCTTATACTTTCAATATGCAGCCGTTCCTCGCCGATAAAAATACCGCTCAGCAGGCCTACGCCACCTCAGAAGTTCAGCAAATCAAAGAGGTACAGCCGGACAGCAAATTCTATCTGTTCGCCAATTACGGCTATCCCGCGTATGGCGGCATTCTGGTAACGCGCGATGACCTGTTGCAGCAGAAACCGGATGTGATGAAACGCTTTGTCGAAGCGTCGATGGCAGGCTGGAAATCCTATCTGGCCGATCCAACTGCGGGTAACGCCCTGATCAAAAAAGAAAACCCGCAGATGACCGACGCGATCCTGGCCTTTGGCGTGTCGCAGATGAAAACGCTGCATCTGATCGATGGTGGCGATGCCGCAAAACAGGGCTTAGGGGTGATGACGGCACAACGCTGGCAAACCACGCGCGATTTTATGGTGAAAGCCGGATTGCTGGATGCCGCCACGCCGTGGCAAAAAGCCTTCACTACCCAGTTCTACCGTCAGGCGGCCATGTAAGGGACAGCCATGAAAATTCTGATTAAAAACTGCCAGGCTATCCTCACCGGCGATGCTCAGCAGCCCCGCAGCAGCGCGCGCGATATCCGCATTGAAAACGGCCTGATCCGCGAACTGGGTTCTCTTCAGGCACAGGCCGATGAGCAGGTGATCGACGCAGGCAATTGCGTTATCTATCCGGGGTGGGTTAACACCCATCATCATCTGTTTCAATCGCTGTTGAAGGGCGAGCCGCAGGGATTGAACCAAAGCCTCGGGGCCTGGCTGGCTGCGACGCCTTACCGTTTTCGTGGTGCGTTTGATGAACACACCTTCCGCATCGCCGCGCGCATCGGTCTGGTGGAGTTGGTGCGTTCCGGCTGTACCACCATTGCCGATCACCACTATCTTTACTGGCCGGAGATGCCGTTTGATGGCGCGCAAATCCTGTTTGAGGAAGCACAGCAGCTCGGCGTGCGTTTTGTGTTATGTCGTGGAGGTGCCACCCAAAGTCGCGGACTGGAGAGCGATTTACCCACCGCGCTACGCCCGGAAAAATTCGACACCATGATGGCCGATGTCGAACGACTGGTGGCGCAATATCATCAAGCCGATCCCTTCGCGATGCGTCAGGTGGTGATGGCCCCCACCACCACGCTGCATTCCACCACCCAACAGGAGCTGCGGGAAAGCGCCCGTCTGGCGCGCCAGCTGGGCATTCGTCTGCACAGCCACCTCTCCGAAACCGTTGATTATCTCGATGCCGCTAAAGCGAAATTCGGTATGACGCCGCTGCAATTCTGTGCCGAACATGACTGGATCGGCAGCGATGTGTGGTTCGCCCATCTGGTGAAGTTACTGCCGGAAGAGATCGCCTTACTCGGCGCGGCAGGCAGCGGCATCGCCCATTGCCCGCAGAGCAACGCCCGCCTCGGCAGTGGTATTGCTGACCTGGTCGCCCTGGAGCAGGCAGGAGTGAAAATTTCGATAGGCGTTGATGGCGCGGCATCCAATGAAGCCGCAGATATGCAGAGCGAAACTCATGCGGCCTGGCAATTACAACGCGCCCGCAAAGGCATGCTGGCGCAACCACGTTATGCCGGTGGCACCTTCGAAGGGGGTGGTGATGCCGCCAGCATTGAAGATGTGGTGCGCTGGGGCACTCACGGCGGTGCACAGGTACTGGGGCTGAACACTGGCGTGATTGCACCGGGAATGGCGGCGGATATCGCGGTCTATCAACTCGATGATCCGCGCTACTTTGGCTTGCACGATATGGCCATCGGCCCGATTGCCTGTGGCGGACGGGCGCACATCAAAGCGCTACTCTGCCACGGCAACATTATCATGCAGGATGATGTGATTCCGGGGGTTGATTTGTTGGAGCTGAGGCGAGCTGCCGCTGATGCGGTGCAGACGCTGCAACAGCGCGCAGGTGTGACGGTGTAACGCTGGTTCCGTAGCGGCGCGATTCATCGCGCCGGGTTTTCTGGTCCCGTGCACAGAATTGCGCGATAAATCGCGCCGCTTGTATGTTTGGAGGGTCAGATTATGATTTCTCTGAAATCTGAACTGATAACCGGGAAGCCGCGCGCCGCTGGAAGCAGCTATCACAGTGACTTCGTCTGTAGAGTGGCTCCCGCCTCCTTGTCCGGGCCGAAGAGTACCAGGAAGCTTTCTCTCGCGAGACTGACTTCGCATCACAAGGCAGGCTGAACAATCTCTGATGACGAGGTCGGGAACCGGTTAACACTATACGCCATTTTGTTTTCCGGAG
>NZ_CP024769.1:42868-288442 GCF_011395035.1 Pantoea cypripedii | reverse complement strand
CCAGTCAGGGAGCAGCGTAAACCGGCCGGGGCGTCTGGGTAAGGCAGGGAACGGTCACCTGCGCAGGGCAATGTATATGGCGGCGCTGAGTGCGGCGCACCATGAACCACGGGCCAATGCGTTTTACACGGCGTTAGTGGCGAGGGGCAGGAAAAAAATCCAGGCGATATGCGCCATCATGAGAAAATACCTGACCGGCTTATGGAGTTGCATAAAACACGGTCAGGACTTTGATGCATCGAAACTTTTTAGTGACAGGCATCCGTAAATACTTGACGCGAGACAGAGTATCTACGGCTTAATGATTACATTCCGGCTATCAGCGCTTTTGCCGCTGCGCGATGTTTCACCATCAGCTCTGTCGCATCCAGTCCGATGATTTCACCCTCTGACACACGCCACTCCCCACCAACCATCACTTTGTCTGCACGTTCCGCGCCACATAAAATCAACGCAGACAGCGGGTCGTGGCTGCCGCTAAAGCGCAGTTCATCCAGCTTGAATAACGCCAGGTCCGCCTGTTTACCCACCGCCAGTTCACCAATATCCTTGCGTCCCAGCAAGCGTGCTGACCCGGCTGTCGCCCAACGCAGTACGCGCTGCGGGGTGATTTGTTCCGCGCCATAGCGCAACCGCTGCAGATACAGTGCCTGGCGCGCTTCGTACATTAAATTCGACGCATCATTCGAGGCCGAACCATCCACCCCCAGACCAACCGGGGCGCCCGCTGCCTCCAGATCCACCGTCGGACAAATGCCTGAAGCCAGACGCATATTCGATACCGGACAATGACAGATACCGGTTCCTGCGGCACCCAGACGCTTGATTTCATCATCATTGAAGTGAATGCCATGTGCCAGCCAGGTGCGATTACTGAGCCAGCCCACATGTTCCAGATAATCGACAGTACGCATACCAAAGGTTTGCTGGCAAAACGCTTCTTCATCCAGCGTCTCCCCCAGATGGGTATGCAGACGGACATCATGCTGTTCCGCCTGTCGGGCAATTTCACGCATTAAATCGGTGGTGACGGAAAACGGTGAACAGGGCGCGAGGCCAATCTGAATCTGTGCCCCTTCGTGTCGCTGGTGATACTGCTGAATCAGACGCAGGCTATCCTGCAAAATGGTGTCGGCATCCTGGATAGTCTGCTGCGGTGGTAAACCACCCTGTTCTTCTCCCAGATTCATCGAACCGCGCGTTAACAGCGCACGCATGCCCAGTTGTTGTACCACTTCCACCTGCACATCAAGCGACTGCTCCATCCCCTGGGGAAAAAGATAGTGATGATCGCTCACCGTGGTGCAGCCGGACTGCAACAACTCCGCCATCGCCACCTGGCTCGCCAGATGCAGCGCCTCGGGGGTCAGGCGCGCCCATACCGGATACAGCGTTTTCAGCCACGGAAAAAGCGGTTGATTCACCACCGGAAGCCAGGCACGGGTCAGGGTTTGATAAAAGTGATGATGGGCGTTAATCAATCCGGGTAATACCACGTGGTCACGGGCATCGACCACGCTGTCGCAAGGCTGAGACGGGGTCTGCCCCAGGGACAGAATTTCGCTGATACGCGAACCTTCAATGACCAGGCCGCCACGGCCATCAGGATTGTCGGGAAGAAATACGGCAAGGGGATTTTTGATCCAGATACGGGCAGCGCACATGGCTGGCTCCTCTCAGTGGTTAAACATAAGGGTTAGCCAGCTCAGTTATTGCCTGTCTGCTGATCCAGGCGCATTGTAATGCGGCCCTACTATGCCGCATCAGCGATAGCGTGGAAAGCGGTCAGGCGTCTTTTTTACGTAACGGTGATTCCGGCATAAACAGCGACAGAATAAACGCCAGCAACATCACGCCTGCCGCCATCTGAAAGGCCGCATGTACCGCATCAACAAACGCCTGCAAATACGGGGTCTGCACATCGAGCGCCAGATGATGGATGGCATCCGGGTCGAGGCTACGTGGCAGCTCAATCCCCTTGTCCACCAGCTTTGTCAGCCCGGATTTCAACACCTGGCTGAACACCGCACCGAATAGCGCCACCCCAATTGAGCCGCCCACCGAACGGAACAGCGTCACCGAAGAGGTCGCCACACCGATGCTGTCAGGCGTGACGGTGTTCTGCACAGCCAGCACCAGCACCTGCATCACCATCCCCATTCCCATGCCTAAGATGCTGGAGAACAGATAAATGTGCCAGACCGGCGCATCCAGCGTCAGCGTGGTCATCAACCCCATGCCGATGGTCGCCAGCAGAGTACCGGCAATCGGGAATAACCGATATTTGCCGGTGCGGCTGATCACACGCCCGCTGACAATTGAGGTCACCAGCAAGCCGCCCATCAGTGGCAGCAATTGCAGACCGGCCTGGGTGGGGGTGGATGCTTTCACCACCTGTAAATAAAGCGGTAGAAAGGTGACACTGCCAAACAGCGACATGCCGATAATAAAACCAATCAGGCTGGAGAGCAGAAAGGTGCGGTTACGGAATAACGTCAGCGGGATAATCGGTTCCCACGCGCGACGTTCTTCATAGATAAAGCCAATCACCCCCACCACGCCAAAGGCGAAAATGCACCACAGCTGTGGATCAGACCAGGCATGTACCGAACCGCCTTCACTGGTGAACAGCGTGATACCCACCAGCGCCAGACAGAGGAAAAACGCACCGGGATAGTCGATTTCATGTGCCTTGCGTTTGCTGTCGGTTTTGAACACCGCATTAATCACCAGCAGGGCAAATAAACCCAGCGGCAGATTGATATAGAAAATCCAGCGCCATGACGCGTGCTGCACAATAAAACCACCCAGCAACGGACCAATTACCGTCGCGAGGCCAAATACACCGCCGAACAAACCCTGATATTTACCTCGATCGGCAGGCGGGATCACATCGGCAACCGCCGCCATACTGACCACCATCAGACCGCCCCCACCCAGCCCCTGCAACGCACGGGTAAAAATCAGCTGCTCCATGTTTTGCGCCAGCCCGCACAACGCTGAGCCAACCAGGAACAGAATCACGGAGATTTGCAACACTGGCTTACGGCCAAACAGGTCGCCAAATTTACCGTAGAGCGGTACAACAAGGGTCGAGGCCAGCATATAGGCGGTGACGATCCACGACAGGCGATCCAATCCGCCCAGCTCCCCAACGATGGTCGGTAAAGCTGTAGAAACAATGGTTTGGTCCAGGGCGGACAGCAACATTACCAGCAGTAACGCCCCCAGCAGCCAGCCAAATGACTGGCGCTTCGTGTCGGCGCTGGCAGCGGGCTGTGCCAGAGAATGGGATTTCATAGGGAACACCATGTTGAAATTAATTAAATACACAATTAATATTGATCGAAGTCTGGCAGGAAACAAGTGAGCACGCAAAAATGACCGCACAGAAAGTCCCTTTAGACGCGAAATCAGCGAAATCCGAACCCCGCCGTCCCGGTCGTCCACGAGGTGGTGCAATTAATGCGCAGCAGCGCGAACATCTGCTGGATATCACCCTGGCGCTGTACGCCGAGAAAGGGATTGGCGAGACCTCCCTCAACGCCATTGCCCGCAAAGCGGGGGTCAGCCCGGCAATGCTGAATTATTACTTTCAGTCACGCGAGGCATTGCTTGATGTGGTGGTTGAAGAGCGTTTTCTGCCGCTGCGGCAACGCCTTGTCGGCCATTTTATGCATGAACCGAGTGACCCCGTCACAACCTTCAGCGCCTTTATCCGTGAAATAGCCGACATCATTGAGACGCATAATTGGTTCGCGCCGCTGTGGATGCAGGAAGTCACCGAAGGCCAGGGCGGATTAGGTCATCACATCAAAAGCCGCTTTGGACATACGGAACGCGATAAGGTCAAGAGCTTGATCGAGGGCTGGCAGCAGCAAGGGCTGCTCAATGCGGACCTGGAACCGCAGCTGCTGATGACATCAATTCTGAGTATGGTCCTGGTGCCGTTTACCCGTTTTGCCGGCGATCCGGCATTCAACCGCGAAATGATTGTCGCGCATACACTCAGCCTGTTCTGTAACGGGATGCGGCCAGCATAGCTGGCCGCTTTAACCACGCAATGTGGATTATGCTGATCGAAAAGGCGTGTTGAGTGTGCCGTCTGGATTAGTCGTTCCCTCAATTTCATCCCCAGCTTCGGCCACGAACAGGGAAAATGAGTCTGCATTTTCCCAAAATACCTGACGCCGCAACGCATGATTTTCCCTGACGCGAATATCCGCTATTACCGAAGAATGATGTTCGGGATCAAATCGTTTCGCAAATTCGCCATTTTTCACATGCTCTCCCCCATCAGTAATAAAATGTGAGCTGTAATCTCCCCTGGCGAAGAGAATGGATTGGTCGCGTTTCGCCTTAACAAAACCTGCTCCGCTGTCACCATAGCCTGCCAGCATATAAATCAGATCCGGAGAGGGTTTACCATTAACTAATATGCTGGGATGAACATATTCATGCAAAATTGTCTGTAGTTGAGCTTCTGGTTTTAATTTCATAAATGCCTCGGTAACGCCAAAACATTTATCATCCTGATGCCAGACGGCAACAATATTCTGGTCTCTTTTATCTGTCAGGATTTCATAACGAAAGCTTTTATCCACTTTCAATGCCCATTCTGCTCTGTCAATCATCGCTTTAATACGGTCCCTGGCATCATTGACATCTTTTAGCGTCAGCCTCTCAAGGTATTGCGAAAAACGATTATCTAAATCATATTCTTCCAGTGTTTTAACATCATGCAATAATGAGCGCATTTCATTTTGATTTAATCCATCTATATTCCGCAATGCTGTAGCGACTTTTCCAGTTGGTTTTTTACTGATGCTGGTATCGATAGTATAAGAGCGTGTGATAGGGTCTTTCTTAATATATTTTTTAATCATATCAATGTCCGCGGACTTAAAACCATCGAATGAACGTACCGCCGTGCGGAAATCTTCAGTTCGTTCAATGTAACCAAGATGCAAAGAAAGAATTTCTCTTCCTCTGGCGGTGCCCAGTTTCACCAACGCTTTCTGCATCGTGGGCACCGCTTTTACCATAGCCGCGTTCAGCATAACCCCGCGCTGCGGACTGCGTTTATAGAGCTTTTTCAGGCTTCCGGCAATGACCGCAACTCTGTTGGTTGGGAGAAGAACGTACTTCTCCCAGAAGTTTAATTTTATTTCTTTCAGTTCAGGTTGTGAATGCGCTACGGCGCCCATTTCGGCTTCAGCTTTAATTTCACCGGCGGTCTCCATATTGCGTGGATATTTAAAGATATTGACTTCATCGGAAATAAAAAGCCTGCCAAATCTTATCCCATTACTCTCTCTGACACCGATACTTTCCACCGCTGCGACACCGTCGAATAAGATCGCCGCTGCGTCCCAAAAAAGACCTTTAATCGCCTTTTTGCGCTGCGCATAGGTATCTCCGTTAATTGCCTGATCCAGATCCAAACCCGCTTCCGCAATATCCATTCCCAGATAAGTAACGGCCCCGACAGCCGGGACTACGATAAACAGCGTACCAATAGTGCTTTTCGCCGCTTCCAGATTCATGATTATTTGTTGTTTTAACACTTCATGATTCGACGTGGTCAGCACTTCGGCATCACTAAAAATACGCGCTTTCATCTGGTCACGCAGCCAGGTAAAAGGATCATAAGTAATGGTTTGCGGATTTTTGTTGATCGCTTCACTGCCCCAGCTGCCTGTCTGGATTTTCTTCATAGCGGAAAGCACCCCGGTGACCAGCATACCATCCTGCCGGTTAAGCAAGGTGAAATGGCGTGCCAGCGTCTCACTTTTACCTGGGTTTTTAATGAGATCTAAAAACCATTGTTTCATCTGCTGCTCTGAGTCAAACTCCTGATAATAGCTGTCCTCTGAGGGGAGATAGACAACGATTTTACCCTCTCTTCCACGTAGCATAAAAATATTACTGGCGGGATAGCCATTTATATCAAATGTCGTCAGAGTCACACCTTCTCTGCGACTGACTTCTTCTTTCAGTGTCCTCACTGAAATATTGGAGTTTTTTAATACATTGCCAAAAATGGCGCTATCCAGTAAATCTAAACCCTGAGGAGACAACGTCTCATTCACCCGTTGCCACATTGCCTGACTAATCGCCTGTCCCTTAGTGATTAGCCTGGCCCCCAAGGAATATTTGCTCCAGTAATCAACCTGGAACTGATGGAAATCATTAGCAAAATCCATATTGATAAAAATGTCTTTCAATTTCCTTGGTGTAATCGCAACCTGATTTTTTTCGTTATAGTACTTCGCCTTATTATCATCTTTATAAATTCCTGCATTACCATTTAACGTGTCATCATCAATCCGCTCATCGGCGCTAAAGTTTTCCATCGCTTTTTCAGTTAATGTGCGGGATTTTTCGGGCGGCCCGAGGTGTTCCCAGCCGGTAATGGTATAGGGCGATGAACTGGCAAACCCGAACTTATGATAATAAGTACGATGCGGATCAACATCGATATTACAGCACTTCTTAATCGCCTTTTTAACCTCATCCCCGACAAAATCAAAAATCCCCTGAAAATTATCAATCACCTCGTTGCTGGTATTGACGTAAATTTGCCAGTCTGCCTGCCAGTTGACTCCATTCCTGGCATTCACTTTCAACGGAGCTGGCGCAGTCACGTTTACGGGCGGTGCCTGTAATTCATTTCCAGTTCGGGCAATGGCAATGGATCGCCTCATTCGGGTAGCAAGAGGGGCGTTCCACCAGGATTCGGTAAATCGGGTCAATGGGTTAGCGGCATCGGCTGCTGGAAATCGTAGCCCCTGATTGTCAGTGATGGGGATAATATCCGGCGTTTTTGTGGGTAGTGACCTGAGATGGCGTTGCATTTTTGCCGTGCGCAGGATCTGGCTGATATCGGTTTCCTGCGTTATCCAATGCAAAGGATTAGCTGCATCGTACAGCCAGCAAAGCCATTTGGCCTGAGGCACCAGCTGACAAAGTCCCGACCAGAAAACCTGTTTTATCGCAACGGTAATCGCGCAGGACATGTCCCTGGAGGCCGGGATAAGCGAAGCGAAAAAGTTGAGTAGCACCCATTCTGGCGCAAAGGTGGAGGCAGAACACCCGTTGATACTTTCTTCTGTCAATGCACCGCCCTGCTTTAATACCATCACTAATTGCTTAAATACCGATGGATTAACCGCAACGGGCGTAGCCCAGGCAACGCCGGTCACCGACAAAAAATCTGCAATGGTTTTTTCGTGTTTTTTTCCGACAACTTTCTCCGGAGGAGGAAAAGGCGAAGGCGTAAATAAATGATCCAATAATTCCCGGTTTTCCTTTATTTTAAATAATCGTAACGCAGGGCTGAGATAAATATAGCGCGCATAAGGTAGGGTTTGATGGCGATAATCATCTGGTGCCTTATCAGCGGCAGGTGACATGCGAGAAAACAGAGAGGAAAGCCCCTTGTTCACTGACTGCGACAGCGGGTGAAAGGGGGCATTTGTGATGTGGCTGACCTTATTCATTGCCCAATTATAGGTGGGGATAACCTGAGTCAAAGGCACATTGATGTTAAATCTGGATAAATGGCTGATTCCTTCTTTCATCATAAAACTCCTTTTACAGATAGATTTTCTATCCGGGAGAATTAGCTTAGTCGTAGCTGAGCGGAACCGCACCAGCCCTTAACGTATTAAGTGATGCGAATCAGCTCATGAATCTGGTAGAAAAACAGGGGTGACGACGTAAGTGAATGGAGATTATATTGATATGCTGGTTAGTTAACACGCGCCACCAGGCTGGAGGCGCGTGTTACTGAGTGAAGTTATTTTTCAGTGCGATCGAGAATAAGATAAGCCGGTTGACACATGCTACCGCGTTCCTGAACCCAGTAATAATCTATATCGGCGATATGGTCATTCAGTCCGGCATCAACCCGCTTCACCTCCAGCCGCAGCCCGGCCATATGGTTATAGCTCAGCCCTGCCTTGACGATATATTTATATTCAACGCCTTGCTCTTCTTCAAAGGATTTAAGATACGGCGTCATCTGCTGTTGTATTTCCTTCAGGCAGATAACCTCGTTGTTAACCTTGAATGGCTCGCCAGCCACCCCGTCAATCGGTGCGGCAAAAGCAGATACTGATGCCAGCGCCAACGAGGCTAACAGAATGGCTTGATTAATAACACGCATTAAAATTCCCACCATTATTCCTTACGCACTTCAACCCTTCTGATTCATAAGGCGGTAAAAATATTGGCTTCGCATCGGGTCGTGAAAGATGAGGAATTGAACGAATAAGAGCAAATGTGCATTTATTTAAGACATTACCAACTTCTGCTGCCCTGGTAAGATATTCAGATGTCACCTGGTCTCTTCTGTAAGCTTCCTGCTTCACCATCTCTCTGGGGAATTCTGAGAAAGGACGCCAGTCCTGCGCATCACGCCACGCCTTGTAAGGGGCAAGCTGGGTTTTGTATTGCTGGCGGCAATCTGAAGCTTCTATTGCCGTCATATATTTACTGTTACTGACTCCATAATCAATATAATTACTTTCAGCCATGCCCCTGTCAAGCGAGCCTTCAGCGTAAGTAGAGATTTCTTTCAGGATTTCCTGGGTCAGCGCTGGATTTTCTTTCATATCCTGCGCAATCAATGTATGTACCAGCGACATATCCTTCGCGTCTGTCCATTTAATCATGGGGACTTTCGGCACATCGACAACGTCTGAGTTCGGGTCTTTTGGGAAAAAATTAGCCACACCTACACCCATTGTCACCACGAAAATGAAAAAACTGACTGTTGCGGCGGTAAAAAAGGTTCTGAATTTACCGCGACCTTTATTACGGCAACGATTTGCCACCTTCCTGTAACTTAAAATCGTGACTGCGATACAGATGACGATAACCACCAAACCTTGCATGCCTGCTCCTTTGCAAAAATATCCCGCTTAAATAAAAGTACACATCCGTGTGTATCGGCATTGACCGCTGGGTCTTTAACACACACATGAAAAAAATTTTCACCTGACCGAAACCTTTGCCGCACATCCAGCGAACTGATTAACAGCGTTACAAAACCGGAACACCCTCAAACCCGCAGGAGCAGATAATGAAACCCATGAAAAACCTCGTTCGTATCCTGACCCTGGCTACTGTGCTGGGCCTGTCCGCCACTGCCCTCACTGCGCAGGCCGCGCTGCCCGTCGGTGCCAAAGCGCCCAACTTTGAATTACAGGGCGCTCTGGCAGGCAAACCACTGACCTTCTCGCTGCAACAGGCGTTACAGAAAGGACCGGTGGTGCTCTATTTCTTCCCTGCTGCCTTCAGTAAGGGTTGTACTTTGGAAGCGCATGATTTTGCTGAAGCCACCGACAACTTCAAAAAAATGGGTGCGACAGTCATTGGCGTGACCGCAGGTAACACCGACCAGGTCAGCGATTTCTCCAAACTGGAGTGCCGCGATAAATTCACAGTCGCTGCCGATCCGGGTGCCAAAGTCGCCGCAGAATACAAAACCACCATGGAGATGAAGGGTAAAACCCTGTCTGACCGTACCTCCTATGTCATCGCCCCCAATGGCGATATCCTGCTGAGTTATACTGACAGAAACCCGGACACCCATATCGAGAAAGCACTCGCCGCCGTGAAACAGTACAGCGACAGCCATCCGCAAACCGCGACTAACTAATCGACGAGGCCAGCGATGTTAACCGCCATGCTGGCCGCCTTTATTGGCGGCATCATTCTCAACTTTATGCCCTGCGTGTTTCCGGTGGTGTCACTGAAAGCGCTGGGCCTGTTACGTCATGCTGATAACAGCGCCAGCGCGCGCCGTGAAGGTCTGGCGTTTTTGCTCGGCGTTGTCGTGACCATGATGGCACTGGCGGGTATTCTGCTGGCGGCGCGTGCGGGCGGCGCGGCAGTCGGCTGGGGCTTCCAGCTGCAATCACCGCTGGTCATCGCCCTGCTGGCGCTGGTGATCCTCGCGGCCGCACTCAACCTGCTTGGCGTGTTTGAAGTCGGTTTGTCCGTTCAGCAGGTGGGCGCAATCGACATCGGCCGCGGAGCCTTTGTCCGTTCGGCCCTGACGGGAGCGCTGGCAATTATTGTCGCCACGCCATGCGCCGCGCCCTTTATGGCCAGCGCCATCGGCTATGCACTGGTCCAGCCCCCAGCCGTTGCACTGGTCATCTTCTTTGCACTGGCGCTGGGTTTTGCCGCGCCTTTTACACTGATATCGCTGTTTCCGGCGCTGGCAAAATTCCTGCCGCGTCCCGGTGCATGGATGGATGTTCTGAAACGCGGCCTCGCGTTTCCCATGTTCGGTGCTTACGCCTGGTTGGTGTGGGTACTGGCACAACAGTCAGGCAGCGGTGCGCTGGCAACCTTACTGGCCGGTTCGGTGGTGCTGGGCTTTGCTGGCTGGTTATACGGCATGGCGCAAAAACGTCGCTTCGCCGGAAAAGGTCACAAAGTCCTGTTTGCCGTCACTGCCGTTTTGGTGGTTGCGGTGCTGGCTCCGCTGCCAGGGATGATCAAATCCGGAGCGGGACTGCCGGGTGACCAGGTGGCAGCGACCATTACGCAGGAAAAATGGACGCCACAAACTGTTGCGGCAGAGCGCGGTCACGGTAAAGCCATCTTTGTGGATTTCACCGCATCCTGGTGTATAACCTGTCAGGTTAACCAAAAAACCACCCTTTCGACCCAGGCGGTTAAAGACGCATTGGCGAAAACCGGTACGCTGTATATGGTGGCCGACTCGACCAAATTTAATCCCGATGTCGATGATGCGCTCGGCCAGTTTGGCCAGGGTGGCCTGCCAATGTACCTGGTGTATCCGGCCAATGGCGGACCGCCAAAAGTGTTGCCGCAGGTGTTAACACCCGGCATCGTGGTTGATGCGCTGACTCAGGCAGCGAACAAAAAAGCCTGACCCAACAAGGCGGAATATGGATACAAGCGATACCGGGCGCGACAGCTGGCCTGCACTGATGGAACGGGCGCAGGCAGGCGATCAGCTGGCGTATACACGCTTGCTGCAAGCGCTGGTGCCGGTGATTCGATCGCAGGTACGAAAACAGCTCGCTGACGACGTGCTGATCGAAGACGTGATTCAGGATGTGCTGCTGACAGTGCATCGGGTCCGTCATACCTACGATCCCGCTTATCCCTTCTTACCCTGGCTGATGGCAATCATCTCGGCACGCGGGGTGGATGCCTTGCGCCGTCGTGGACGTCATCAGCGCTGGGAAGTGGCAGAGGAACATCTGACGGAAGCTCCCGCCCCGGCGGATACACATCGCCAGGATTCACAAGAGGAGCTGGCAGGATATTTGCGTCAGCTGCCCTCACGCCAGCGGGAAATTGTTGAACACGTCCATTTACGCGAAATGAGCCTGACAGAGGCGGCAGCGCATAACAATCTGAGCGTCGCAGCGGTGAAATCGCTGTTGCATCGTGCGCTGACCAATTTACGCCGCTTTGGAGCACATCATGACTGACCACAACCTGTTGATTGAAAAACTCAGCCAATCTGCGCAGCCTGTGAAACGCCCGCAGGCAACGGGGTGGCGGGTGCTGGCCTGGCTGGCGGGCGCATTACCCTGTGGTGTGGTGGCGAGTTTTCTGGTGCAGCGCAGCCTGACTGACTGGTCACAACCTGGCGCGCACTGGGCAATGCTGCAACTGGCGCTGGCCTTTGTGCTCGGCACACTGGCGATTCGCAGCGCCTTTAACATGAGCATTGCCGGACGGCACAGCATCAGCTGGAAAGCCTTGTTGCCACTGGGTTTGCTGTGGCTGGTGTTGAGTATTCTCAACATTCCACGCGTCGAACCGCCATTGCATGTGGGAGATGGCACCAACTGCTACACCTTTTTACTGGTGGTCAGCACGCCAATGATGGTGATGATGATTGCCAGTCTGCGCCGTACCCGTGCGCTTTACCCGGTACGCAGCCTGGCGATGGCGGGCTTTGGTGTTGCCTGCATGGCGGTCACCTTGCTGGCCTTTTGCCACCCGGTGCATTTGCATAAAGAGGACTTTATGATGCATCTGGCAGCGATTGTCACCATCGTGGCGTTGACAGTGCTGTTTGGAAAACGCTGGGTGGCGATAACGTAAACGGGACGAATGTTGAGGAACGGGTGCATTGAGGCCAGCCGCAACAACCTCAAGAGTTGGCGGGGAACACTCCCCGCCGGGTCTCTTACTTGACAGATTCACAGGTAGTGAAGACAGCGACCTCCGTATTGCCCGTTCTGATTCGGACCTCACAAAGGTCTTTCCTCAAAACCAGCACCACCATCAAAACGGTGGTACAGATTACGATCAGCGCGACAAGAAACGCCCTATGCTGCTTCATAGCCTACTTCTCCTTGACCCGAAGGTCCGTAAGAGGCTACTTTTAACGTGTGTGGCGTTAAGAAGTGGCCTCAGCTTAATATTAAACGTCCTGCAAGACGTCATATGTTAACTGGGGCTTTTCTCTTTCCGCCGTTGGCAAATGCTTAAGGCAGAAAGCCTCAAGCACCCGTCGCGATTCTAATCCAACTGTCTGACTTATCCCAAATTTTTATCTACTGCGTTACGCTAATCCGTGTTTTTTTCTGAGTTCTGCGATCCGTGACAGATTCTTATGCAACGTTACGGAATCACTCGCTCCGCCTTTAATTTATCGAACAACTGAATAAACGAATCCAGCGTACTGCGATACCCGCTAAACCCGGCCTTGCGACTCTTGCTCATATCCGTGAAAGCTTCCATCGGACGGCCCAGATCGGCGTCGGTATGCCACCACGAGGCGAGCTTGTTGATATCGGCTTCGCGCAACCCATCGCGCTGGGCAATGTCACGCCATGCCGCCGCTGCGTCCTGCATTCGCCCTTCCAGCGGCATCATCTGCGCCGGATACGCTGCCGCCTCGATAGCGAAATAGTTCGCCAGACGCGGCCACAGCCAGTTCCAGCGGAACACATCACCGTTCACCGCATTAAAATCCTGATTAGCCGCAGCAGGAGAGGTTGCCGCCCACAGCAGTTGCTCCGCCAGCAAACCGGCATCGGTCACATCCGCCAGACCGTTCCATTGTTCCGTTGACCCGGGGAAAATAAACGGCCAGCCCTTTTCACGACACAACGTGGCATACACTGCCAGCGTCTGGCCCATGTTCATCGCGTTACCCAGTGCGTAGCCGATGATGGTATGGGGGCGATGTACGCTCCAGCGATAGCCAAATTTCTCCGCCCCGGCAAAGATCTCATCTTCCTGCGCGTAGTAGAAATTATCGACTGGCTGACGGCCCTGTTCTTCGCGGAAAGGCGTGACCGGTACGGCCCCTTTGCCGTAAGCTTCGAATGGCCCAAGATAGTGTTTCAGCCCGGTGACCAGCGCCACATGCGCGCCCTGCAAACGATCGCCCAGCGCGTTAATCACGTTGCGCACCATGCCGCCGTTGACGCGGATATTCTCTTTTTCATTCTCCTGGCGCGACCAGACGCTAAAAAACAGCGCATCCGGTTTCGCCCCGGTCAGTGCCGCATTGACCGCATCCGCATCGGTCAGATCTGCCGTCAGGCTGCGGCAGCCCTCCGGCACCGCCCCACGCCCACGCGACAGGCCCGTCACCTGCCAGCCCTCGCTTAACAGCTTCTCCGCCAGCGCGCGCCCAATCACACCGCTGATACCGACAATTAACGCCTGCTTTTGCATTTCAATTCTCCTCAGTTTGCGTAATCATTAGCGTAATAGAGAATTAAATTCCTATCTCTGGCATTAATTCACATCATTACCAACCTGGATTCATGAATCGATGCACGATCAACGTCTGAAGGACATCGTCCCCTTTGTTGCCAGCGTGGAAAGTGGCAGCTTTGCCGCCGCAGCGGAACGGCTGCACCTCACAGGTTCAGCGATCAGCAAAAGCGTTACCCGCCTGGAAACGCGCCTTGGCTCGCGCCTGCTGGAACGTACCACGCGAAGCCTGAAACTGACTGATGCAGGCAGCGCTTACTATCAAACCTGTATCCGTATTATGGAAGAGCTGGCGGAGGCTGAAGCGGTGCTGGCAGCGCAGCGCACGATTCCTTCCGGCCGGTTGCGTCTGGCAGTGCCAAACACCTACGGCCGCCTGGCGGTGATGCCACTGCTGATGCCCTTTTGCCAGCAACATCAGGAGCTGGAACTCAGCCTGAGTTTCTCCGATCGTTTTGTCGATTTGTTTGAAGAAGGGATTGATGTGGCGGTGCGCATCGGTGACACCCCGGATCTGCCCACCTCACTGGGTTGTCGTCAGATGGGACGTGAGCGGATGGTATTCTGCGCCGCGCCAGATTATCTGGCACGCATCGGGCGACCGGCCGATATCGCCCAGCTGATGCAACATCGGGCAATTATGTACGAACGCGTGGATGGCAGCACCAAACCCTGGCTGTTGCAGGCGGAAGACGGCCATCTGCAATGGCGCAACGTACCGTACCGGATGGCATTGGGAGATGTGGATGCACAGGTGCAGGCAGTGTGCGCCGGGCTGGGGGTCGGGCAAATGCCCTCATGGCTGGTGCGTGAGCAACTGGCGCGTGGAGAGCTGGAGATTATCCTGCCCGCTCATCAGCCCGATGGGCTGGCGCTGACCCTGGTCTGGCCGCGCCGCAAACAGTTATTGCCGAAGGTAGATGCGTTGCTCAGCGCCCTCAGCCAGCTGCCCATTCGTTAACGATGATTCAGTCGGCGGGATAAGCGGTCACCAAAGAATTGCAGCAGGGTGACCAGTGCCACCAGCACCACAATCACCGTCAACATCACCTGCATATCAAAGCGCTGATAACCGTAGCGATAGGCGAGATCACCCAGACCGCCCGCACCAATCGCCCCGGCCATCGCGGAGGCGTTAATCATGGTCACCAGGGTGATGGTAAAACCGCTAACAATGCCGGGGCGAGCTTCCGGCAGCAAGACGTGCCAGACAATATGCCAGCGGTGGAATCCCATCGCCTGTGCCGCTTCCGTCAGCCCTTTATCCACTTCGCGCAGGCTCACTTCGGCAATCCGCGCAAAAAAAGGGGTCGCCGCCAGCGTCAGCGGCACTGTCGCTGCCCATACGCCATAAGTGGTGCCCACAACCCAGCGGGTAAATGGAATCAGGGCCACCATCAGAATCAGGAACGGGATGGATCGAAACAGATTCACCAGCCAGCCAAGCAGGCGATTCAGTAGCGGATTCGGGAACAGGTCACCCCGCCCTGTCACCACCAGGATCACCGCCATTGGTAACCCCAGTGCCAGCGCAAACAGCGACGACACCCCTACCATTAACAGCGTATCCAGCAACCCGGTCCATAAACGTTCAAAGCCCAGTGACATAACCTGCTATCTCCAGTTGGTCGGCAATGCCGCTCAATGCCAGCTGCGCGTCCGTCTTGTCATGAAGCGCATCCAGCAGCACCAGCAGCTGGCCAGTGGGCTTGTTTTCTACCCATTCAATCGCGCTAAACAGCAAGGTCACCTGCCCTGCAACACGCTGGCTGAGTGCGCCGATATCCGGTAACGCGCCCTGTCCGGTGTAGCGCAGCCGCACCAGCAAGCGAGAATCGGCCTGCTGACGTTGTGGTGTGAGCAGGGGCACAAGATTTTCCGGCAGCGCCTGATGCTGCGGGTTAAGCAGCTGACGGGTGGTTTCCTGCTGCGGATCGCTGTATACCTGCCACACCGGGCCACGTTCGATAATTTCGCCCTGATCGATCACCGCCACCTGATGGCAAAGGTCGTGCACCACATCCATTTCATGGGTGATTAGCACGATGGTGATATGACGCTGCTGATTGATTTTCTTTAGCAACGCCAGAATGGCGCGGGTGGTTTCCGGGTCCAGTGCCGAGGTAGCCTCATCACACAGCAGCAATTCCGGGTCATGCACCAGCGCGCGGGCAATGCCGACGCGCTGCTTTTGCCCACCCGAAAGTTGCGCGGGCCAGGCGTGCTGGCGTTGTTCCAGCCCCACCAGCGCCAGCAATTCATCAACTTTGCGCTGACGTTGTGCCGCTGGCACCCCGGCCACCTTCATCGGCAGCTCGATGTTTTCGCGCACCGTTTTCGCCGACAACAAATTGAAGTGCTGGAAGATCATGCCGGTGCGGCGTCGCCACTGCACCAGTTCGCGATCGCTCAGTGTGCCAAGATCGATCCCGTCGATAACCACCTGCCCGGCCGTCGGCGCTTCCAGCCGATTGAGGCAGCGGATCAGCGTAGACTTACCGGCACCGCTGCGGCCAATGATGCCGAAGATCTCACCACGCTTAACCTGCAGACTGACGTTCTTCAACGCCTCCTGCGCCTGCCCGGCGTAGCGTTTCGTTAAGTCGCGGATCTGCACATGTACCTTGCCCGATCCCTCGCGAGTGGGTTCCAGCAAGGCATCCTGTTCGCCGGGCAATGTCAGGCTGACCATACTTACTGGCTCCAGCCTGGCTGGTACAACTTGCCATAGAAGCTGTCCAGTTTGGCGCGCACCACCGGCGAATGCTGGTAAATGTCGACGAACTTCGCCAGACGCGGGTCGTCCTGATGACCATCACGAATCACGAACTGAATGACATACTCCGGGTGTTCCAGGCCATCAAACAGCAAGGCTTTTTCCGGATCGATGGTTTTCGCCAGGCGCAGATAGTGTGGATAGCCCTGTGCCAGATCAACTTCATCCAGTGAGCGCGACAGCTGTACCGCCTCGACTTCGATAATCTTCAAATCTTTTGGATTGCTGGCAATATCATCGACGGTGGCTTTGAGGCCGACGCCCGGTTTTAAGCTAATCAACCCGGCCTTCTGCAACAGCAGCAGACCGCGTGCACCGTTAATGGGGTCATTGGCAATGGCTACCGTGCCGCCCTGCGGGATCTGGTCCAGCGAAGTATGTTTTTTCGAGTACAGGCCGATGTTATTGATGATGGCGGGCGCGTAAGGCACCAGATGGAAACCGCCCTCTTTGTTGGCGTTTTCAAGGAAAGGTTTGTGCTGGAATAAATTGACATCGATATCGCCATTTTCCACGCTGACGTTCGGTGCGGTCCAGTCGGTAAACTCCACCAGCTGAACATCAAGCCCCTGTTTTTTCGCTTCTGCAACGGCGGTTTCCAGCGGCGGTGCAAAGGCCGCCGTAGTGCCGACTTTTAACGGGCCACTATAATTCGCAGCACTCGCCAGCGAGCTTACGGCCAGCAATGCGGCGGCCAGTGTTAACGCAATTTTCATAGCAATTCCCTGAGATAAATGGATTAACGAAGGTTGATTCCAGGCCGCCAGCGTGCCGCCGGATGGCGGTCGGGCAGACGGTCCTGATGCTGAAAAATCTTTTTACGCAGTGAACCGGGCTGATACGCGGTTTTATAACGTCCGCGCTGCTGAAGTTCCGGTACCACCAGGTCAATAAAATCCTGATAACTTTGCGGGTTGAGGATGCGCGTCAGATTAAAACCATCAATATCGCCCTCGTCGATCCAGTTAATCAGTCGCTCCGCCACCTGTGCCGGATTGCCAATCACCAGCGGATAACGGCTGCCCATCGCGTGTTGCTCCAGCAAACGCCGACGCGTCCAGCCGTTGTAGGCTTTACTTACCGACTCAATTGCGCGCGTGTCGCCACTGGTAATCGGCTCATCAAGCTCAAAGGCGGCCAGATCCATGCCAATCGAACTGGAAAAGTGGGCTATCCCCGCCTCCGGGCTGGCATAGGCGAGGTAGCTGCGATATTTCTCCTGAGCCTCACGCTCGGTGGGGGCGACGATCACGCTGACCCCCATAAAAATGCGCAGATCCTCAGCCAGCCGCCCGGCATCCACTGCCGCCTGGCGCAGGCGTTGCGTTTGCTGGCGCATTGCCGCCGGGGAACTGGCGTTAACAAAACTACATTCGGCGTGGCGCGCCGCAAATTGCATGCCTCGCGCCGAGCTGCCCGCCTGAAATAACAACGGTGTGCGCTGCGGAGACGGGCTACTCAGGTGATAACCCTGTACCTGATAAAACTCACCCTGATGGTTTATCTGATGAATTTTCTGCGCATCGGCGTACAGCCGCCGTTGCCGATCCACCACCAGCGCATCGTCCTGCCAGCTGCCTTCCCACAGCTGATACACCACGTCCAGGAATTCATCGGCTTGATCGTAGCGGCGATCGTGGCCCAGCAACTGGCGCTGCCCCATCGCCCGCGCGGCGCTGTCGAGATAGCCGGTGACGATATTCCAGCCGATGCGCCCCTGCGTCAGATGATCGAGCGTCGAAAGGCGGCGGGCAAAAGGGTATGGCGCTTCATAACTCAGGTTGGCGGTGACGCCGAACCCCAAATGCTGCGTGACGCCAGCCATCGCCGAGACCAGCATCAGCGGGTCGTTCACCGGCAACTGGATCGACTCACTGGCCGTGAGATTGATGCCCTGCTGATAGACGTCGTAGACGCCGAGGATGTCGGCGATAAAAATGCCATCGAATAAGCCGCGCTCCAGCAGGCGAGCGAGATCGGTCCAGTAGGTCAGTGAATTAAAATCGACGGAACGATCCTGCGGATGGGTCCACATGCCGTGATGGATATGACCCACGCAGTTCATATTGAAAGCGTTCAGCAGGATCTGCTTGTGGCTCATAAGGTCCCCCGACGCGGCGGTAACACGCCATTCAGCAGATAGTTACCAATCGCCGGATATTTCCAGCGCACCGGATCGTGCAGGGTGTGGGTGCGCGCATTGCGCCAGTGGCGATCAAGATTATGCTCACGCAGGCTGGCCCGCGAGCCGCCCAATTCGAATAGCAAATTACCCGCTTCCAGCGCCACTTCCGTGGTCCACGCCCGCGCTTTCGCCACCTCAATTGAGGCCGTCGCCACGCTTTCGGCTGTGGGGTGACGTTGTGCGCTATCGACAGCGTCCCCCGCCAATGCCAGTAGCGCATCACCGGCGGATAAACGCGCTGCGAGGCGACCGGTGCGGTCCAGCGTCAGCGGGTCATCAACGGCGCGATCCACGCCGCTGTCCGGCCACGGACGCGCGCGATGACGCAGAAAATCCAGCATGTCGTTAAAGGCCGCCCGGGCGATACCCTGATCGATTGCCGCGTGCAGGATCTGGGCAAAGGGGCCAACCGCTGTGGGTCGCTCAAAAGCGGTCTGGAACGGCACTACATCCGCAGCGCTGACGGCCACATCCACAAACTGTACGCTACCGCTGCCGGTAGTCCGCTGGCCAAAGCCACTCCAGTCATCGATAACCGTGACACCCGCCTGAAGGCGCGGGACAAATACCAGTTGTTCTTTATCATCATCACCGCGCGCTGCGGTGGGGATACGGTCAGCAAACAGCGCGCCGGTGGCGTAAAACTTGCTGCCGTTCAGCCTTCCATCGGCGATGCGCGTACTGCGCTGGTGCGCCGTCGGGGAACCAAATTCTGCCAGCGCATTTCCCAGATGCACCCCAGCCAGCACTTCGTCATATAAGCGCTGCTGCTGCGCCGGGCTGCCATTAACGCGCAGCACTTCCAGCGCGTAGAAGTGATTTTGCGGCACCTGGCCGATGGCAGCATCCGCCTCACTGAGGGTGGCGACAATCTGCGCCAGTTGCCCCGAGGCAATAGCTATCCCACCAAACGCCCGTGGCACGGTAATCGCCCCCAGACCCGCCGCGAAGAACTGCTGCAACTCGGCGTGGGGTAGCTGGCGTTCGCGGTCACGCAGCGCGGCATCGTGCCGATACTGCGCTGCCAGTTGTTGCGCTGCCGCCAGCGCCTGTTGCGCATCAGCAAGGCGTGTAGCGGGTTGTTTGGGCTGAACCTGCGTCATGGTTGTTCCTTAAATCCAGGCATGGCGTGCCGGTAGCACTGCATTGAGGTAGTAGTTGCCAATGGCATGGGTTTTCCAGCGCACCGGGTCGTGCAGGGTGTGGGTGCGCGCATTGCGCCAGTGGCGATCAAGACCATGCCGCAGCAAAGTGGCACGGCTGCCTCCCCATTCGAGCAACTTTTCACTGGCATGCAGCGCAACCTCGGTGGTCAGCACTTTGGCTTCTGCGACCGCAATCGACGCCTGTGCACAGTTTTCCACAGTCAGCGATTGTTGATCGATGCTATCCAGCACCCGCGCGGCACGCGCCAGCAAGGCATTTGCCGCCGTCAGTTCGGTGCTGAGTCGGCCCACATCAGCAATGATGTAAGGATCGTCAGCATTACGACTGACACCGGCATCCACCCACGGACGTGAACTGCTGTGTACAAACGTCAGCGCATCATCCAGCGCACCCTGGGCGATACCGGCATCAATCGCTGCCTGAATTAACTGGGATACCGCACCGCGCAAGGTGGGTTTTTCCGGCGCGGGCAACGGCATCACCAGTTGGGGGTCAACTGCAACCTGCTGCAACCGCACCGTGCCACTGGCGGTGGTGCGCTGCCCCATCCCCGACCAGTCATCAACGATTTCAACGCCAGTGGCTGGCTGCGGGATAAACGCCATCACCGGCTGATCATCAAGAAGCGCCGTGGTCACCAGGATGTCAGCGAATAACGCCCCGGTTGAGTAGAATTTCTCACCGGTAAGTTGCAGCCCTTGTGACGTTGTCACTAGCTTCGCCTGCACATCACGGGTATGACGGGTGTTTTTTTCTGGTCCGCCATTGCCCAGCCGCTTACCACTCACCACGGCACCCAGCAGGCGCTGCTGCTGTTCTGTCGTCCCTTCCCCAAGAATGAACTGAATCAAACCAAAATGATTTTGTGGGATTTGCCCCAGCGACGGATCGCTGGCAGAAATCAGGCGGAATATTTCCGCCACGGTCTGAAATGATAAACCGGCCCCACCAAACTGACGAGGCACACTCATACTTCCCAGGCCCAGCCGGGTAAATTCATTCAGCAATGCGGTGGGATAAATACGTTGTTGATCACGCTCTACAGCACCCGCTTTTGCCTGCTCTGCCAGATGGCGCGCCGCGTCAAGCGCTTCAGCGTCATTATTCAATATCTTCGTCATGATTTATTCACTTTTGGCTATGCGCGGGGAAATAACCGAATGAAAGCGATAATAATCAGCGGGGATAAAACAAGTAAATAGCGTGGTTATGCTATATCTGCACAAGGGTTTTCATTATTGAGATAACTATTATCTCAGGTGCAGATACGTGCAATGTAATATTAATAACGATGTTTTTTGTCTTAAGAAGAAATATCGCTAACGAATTGCAAAGCGTATATATCCCGTAGCGGCGCGATTTATCGCGCGCCTCTGAAAAACCGCAACGAAACAACAGCGCGATAAATCGCGCCGCTACGAAAACCTGCGGTTATTGGCCTGGTCGGCATGAATGCCGCCCCTACACGCGTAGGGTGCGAATTTATTCGCACCAGGATTGACGCTCAAGACGGTAGCTACGATCCCTGCCAGTTATTTATCTTGTGGGCTATTGAGGATTTCCCGCACATGCACCAGCGCATTACGCACCGCTGCTCCCCCGGCATAAAACAGTAATTGCAAAATCGTCTCGATAATCTGCTCACGGCTGGCCCCGGCATTCAGTGCAGCCTGGGTATGGGCTTTGAGCTGCGGCACCGTATGCCCCAGCGTGACGCAGGAGGCAATGACCACCAGCTCACGCGTAATGGGATCAAGACCCGCACGGCTCATAATGCCGCCCATCGCCCATTCAATGCTGATATCGGTGAAATCCGGGCAAATATCCGCCATATCCTGCCGCAATGCCTCTCCGGCACCATTGCCATACAATTCGTTAAACAGGGCCAGGCCGCGCTGACGTAATTCAGGTTGAGTGATCATCATACTTCTCCAGTGAGTGAAGCCTTGATTTAAACTCAGTGTTAAACTTCGAAAAACAGCAAAAACCTTGCATCACTATCAAGGAAAACTTTGTAATCATGAACAAGCTGGAAAGTATGGCGGTTTTTGTGCGTGTGGTGGATAGAGGTAGTTTCACTGCGGTCGCGGAGGAGATGCGCATCAGCAGCACCATGGTCGGTTTGCATATTAAGGGGCTGGAAAACTATCTCGGCGTGCGTTTGCTCAACCGCACCACCCGACGCCAGAGCCTGACTGATTTTGGTCACGACTACTATCATCGCTGTCAGCAAATTCTGACGGATATCGACGAGGCGGAATCTCTCGCCTCCAGCCTGCACCAGCGACCACGAGGGCTGCTACGCGTTGCCAGCCCGGTCTCACTGGGAGTCCATGTGTTATCCGCGCTGAATGCACAGTTTCTTCAAACCTGGCCCGACGTCACGCTGGATATGCGCCTCAGTGACAGAACCGTCGCCATGGCCGAGGAAGGTATTGATGTCATGTTGAAAATCGGCGAGCTTGAACAGGTTAATTCCCTGATTGCCCGCCCCTTAGCACAGTATCGTTCTCTGGTCTGTGCATCACCCGACTATCTGGCCTCTTACGGCGTACCGCAACATCCCTCGCAGCTGATTGAGCACCGCTGCCTTGGCTATGCTCATCCCCTCGCCAGCGGTGCCTGGCAGTTTATTGAGGACGGTAAAACGCTCTCGGTGCCAGTCAAACTGGTGATGTCGCTGAACAATGGCGAAGCGCTACGGCAGTCTGCGCTGAACGGTGCGGGCATTATCATGCAACCCGAAGTGTTGCTGGCTGAGGATGTTAGTTCCGGGAGATTAATTGAATTGTTCAGCCACATAACCACGCCCGGTAAACCCGTGCATTTCCTCACCTTCGCCGACCGCCAGCAGCTGCCAAAAATTCGCTATTACGTTGAGCATTTGCGTAAGCACCTCAGCCAATCGCTGATTATTACCTGAGATCGCCTGTCACTCCTGGCACAACGGTTGTCCGGCTTAACAAAGCCTGGCCGACACGTCTGCTTTACGTTGTTGTTCATCCACATTTTTCTGCGAGGAAAGCGCACGATGAACAACCTGCACTACAAAAGTTTGCTGGAAATTGGCCGCCTGATTCAGTCATGGGAGATCACCTCGGTTGAGGTCACCACGGCCCTGCTGGCGCGTATCGATACGCTGGACAAAACGCTGCACAGCTATTTTTACGTCATGCGCGATAGCGCGTTAAAGCAGGCGGCAGCAGCGGATAGCGAGATTGCCAGCGGCACGTTACGCGGCCCACTGCATGGGGTTCCCATCGCGCTGAAAGATCTGATCTGGACCAAAGACGCGCCCACCAGCCACGGCATGATCATCCACAAAGATCACTACCCGGCGGAGGACTCAACGGTGGTGGAACGTTTCCGCGCTGCCGGTGCGGTGATCATGGGCAAACTGACACAAACCGAAAGCGCCTTCGCCGACCACCATCCAGAGATCACCCGCCCGACCAACCCGTGGGGCAGCGCGCTCTGGACCGGCGTCTCCTCCAGTGGCTCCGGCGTCGCCACTGCTGCGGGCCTGTGCTACGGCGCGATAGGCACCGATACCGGCGGTTCAATCCGCTTCCCGTCGAACGCCAACGGCCTGACCGGCATCAAACCGACCTGGAGCCGTGTCACCCGTCACGGTGCCTGTGAACTGGCGGCGTCCCTCGACCATATCGGCCCGATGGCACGCTCCGCCGCAGATGCCGCCGCCATGTTGCAGGCGATTGCCGGACGGGATGAGAAAGACCCGACTTCCAGCAGCGAGCCGGTGCCGGACTATCTGGCGCTGATGACCCGTGGTGTCAGTAAATTGCGCATTGGCCTCGATAAGGCCTGGGCACTGGATCAGGTGGATGATGACACCCGCGCCGCCTTGCAGTCAGCCATTGCTACCCTGGGCGAACTCGGTGCGACTTTTGTCGATATCACCCTGCCGGATACCGAGAAGGCCGCAGCGGAGTGGAGCGCCCTGTGTGCGGTGGAAACCGCACTGGCGCATGAAGATACCTATCCGGCGCAGAAAGAAAAATATGGACCGGGCCTCGCCGGATTACTGGATCTGGGCCATCAGGTTACCGCGCTGGAATATCAACGTCTGCTGCTCAGCCGTGCGGCACTGCGGGGCGATATCTCCGCGTTGTTCAGTAAGGTGGATCTGGTGCTGGCTCCTGCCACTGCCTTCGCCGGATTAACCTGGGACACCATGACCCGTTTTGGCACCGATCAGGCACTGTTTAACGGCGTGCTGCGCTATACCAGTGCATTCGATGCCAGCGGCCACCCCACCATCACGCTGCCTTGTGGCATGACCGCTGCCGGTGCGCCTATTGGCTTCCAGCTGGTGGCCGCCCATTTTGCGGAAGCCACCATGATCCAGGGCGCGTGGGCTTATCAGCAGGTTACCGACTGGCATAAAAAACACCCGGCCCTGTAAATCAGCAGCGCATTTCCCGCCGCGCCCTGACGCGGCGGCCTTTTTATCACTTTCATGGCCCAAAAATTGCTTTATTTCTCCCACTGCCGCCCTTTTCGCCATGTTCAGGGGACGTTGCCATGAAAGAAAATTTCACCACCGATAACCTGGAAAACCGTCATCGCTTTGACGCCTGGCGCGATGCGGTATGTTCACGTCTGATCAAAGCCGAAGCCAGACAGACGCATAGCGGGGAGTTTTCCGGGAGTTTTGGCTATTCGATGCTGGGGCATGTGGACATCGCTAACCACATTTCCCGCACTGCGCTGGTGTGGCAACGTACAAGGGAATGCATTCGCCGCCACCCCAATCACGATTTCTATCTTGGCTATATCTGCTCCGGTTCTGGCACACTCAGCCAGAACGACAACCGGTCACGCGTCAGTGTCGGGGATGTGGTGATTTATGATGCTGCCACACCGTTTGATTTCGCGATGGACAATGTGGCGATCAATATCGTCCATTTGCCACGTCCGATGATTGAAAAAGAGGCTCCGGCCATCGCCCGGCTGGCAGGCAAAGCGCTGGATCTCAGCCGTCCGGGTATGTTGTCGCTCAGGCAAATGCTGACTGAAACCTTTGCCTTTAACGCCGAGCGTGAGAATGCGTTTCTGACTGAGCAATTCGCCAACACGCTGCTGAATATGATCTCCGTCAGCCTCAATTTGCAAAAAAGTGACGATGCGCTAAGACCCGATCTTTTCTCGCGCATGGTGAGCTATTTGCGGCTGAACCTGCACGAGCATGAGTTATCAGTGGCGCAGATTGCCAATGCGCATCATGTTTCGCCACGTACCGTCAGCCGGATATTTGCCGCCCATGGCACCACGCCGATGAATTTTGTCTGGCAGGAGCGCTTACAGGCCAGCCACAAAGCGTTGGCCGAAGGCAAAGCGCGTAATATCACCCAGGTGGCGATGGACCACGGCTTTAGCGATATGTCGCACTTCAGTCTGGCCTTTCGCAAAGCTTTCGGGTACACCCCCAGCAGTTTGATCCGTCAGCCGCAGAGCTGACTACTTTTGCAGGCTGTTGATCACCCGCTCGGCGGTATATTCCATGCTGCTGCGGGTGTTCATCGCTTCGCTGCGCATAAAATGGTAGGCCCCCGATTCATCCAGCCCGTATTCACGCATCAGAATGCCTTTCGCCTGCACCAGACGCTCGCTTTTGCCTTTTACCTGCCGCCTGACGGCCTGTAGCGTGCCGATCATCTGCACAATCAAGGCAAACGGGTTGAGGGTACGTTCCGCAATGGCCGTCGGTTGCAGCTCGATTAACAGCGGGAATAGCCGGGCATGATGGCAATCAGCGAGGGCGATCACCGGGATCTGCGCCCGACGCCAGGCTCGCATCAGTGGCTGGAGCGCCTGCTGATAATGCGGTTCCACCGCGACAATCACCAAGTGCACATCATCAGGCGCGTGGGCTGGCAGCGGCCAGCTGTGTTGTGCCTGACAACCCAGTTGCGTCAGAGAAGCACAGAACGCGCGAACGCTCTGTGCTTCAGGATGGAAAAGATACAGCCGGACGCCTGCAAGCGTCGCCAGTAAAGATTGCTCAGTCATGCTTCACCCTGTGGTGATCAAGTGGGAAGCATTACAGTAAGCAACCCAATCCGTGGCTGCTTTGTTGTGGCGGTCGGGGATTGTGTCAGATGAGACAGGCCGGGTCGCCCATCAGGCATGAAACCCTAAAAACTGCTCGGCGATACTGGCGCTTGAGCTGGTTTGCGGATCGATATGGTGAATAATCTGCCCCTTCTCAATCACATGGATCTGATCCGACAGCGCATAAAGAAACTCAATATCCTGCTCCACGAGGATAATTGAGATATCCATCTCATGTCGCAGCCGTTGCAGCGTCTCAATAATTTCCTCGCAAATATTTGGCTGGATCCCCTCAGTGGGCTCATCCAGCAACACCAGCTGCGGTTGCCCGCATAAACAACGCGCCAGCGCCAGTAGCTGCTGTTCACCGCCAGACAAGGCCCCTCCTGGCTGGGCCAGCAACCGCTTGAGGCGTGGAAAAATCTCCAGCATCTGCTCGATAATTTGCCCGGCGCGCGAGAAGTGCTTCACGCACCCCATACGCAGGTTTTCTTCCACCGTCAGCAGGGGAAAGATTTGCCGCCCCTGCGGCACAAACCCAATCCCCGCCGCCGCCCGCTGATGCGCCTGATACGCGGTGATATCGATACCGTTGAGCGCTATGCGGCCCTGCCAGGCGGGCAGTTCCCCCATAATGGTGCGCAGCAGCGTGGTCTTGCCCATGCCGTTGCGCCCTAACACACCGGTAAACGATTTTGCGCCGACGAACAGCTCAGACAAATGCAGCACCGGAATTTTGTTATAACCTGAGACCATCGCTTTGATTTCAAGCATGTTTAATCTCCACGTTACCGAGATACGCCTCTTTGACCAGCGGGTTGCTGGTGACCTCGCGGAAAGTCCCTTCCGCCAGCACCGCCCCCTGATTAAACACCGTCACTTTCTGCGCGATCATGCTGATGAACTCCATATCGTGTTCCACCACCACCACGGTACTTTGTTGATTGATGGCTTTAATAAGCTCAGCCGTTTTGCGGACTTCGTGATGCGTCATCCCGGCGGCAGGCTCATCCAGCAGCACCAGTTGCGGGCGGGAAATCAGGATCATCCCCAGTTCGACCCATTGCCGCTGACCGTGTGCCAGCTCCGCTAAGGTGGCGTCTGCAAGACTAGCCAGGCCGATATCCTGTAACACGCGATCAATAGCAGCCGGCACCTCCGCTTTCGCCATTTTATTCGCCGCCGCCTGCCACAGGTTGTCCCGCACGCTCAGCCCTTCAAACACGCTCGGCACCTGAGTTTTGATGCCAATCCCGAGACGGGCAATCGCCCATGGTCGCAGCCCGGAAATCACCTGATCACGATAGCGGCATTCACCCCGGCTCGGCGTCACCTGCCCGCTCAGCATTTTGAAGAAGGTACTTTTACCCGCGCCGTTCGGCCCGATCAGGCAACGGAGTTCGCCCTCATGCAGGGTAAAATCCACCTCTTTCACTGCGTGGACCCCACCAAAGCTGACACCCATCTTGTGAGTTTGTAACAGTACCGGTGCGTTCATTGTTTCACCTCACTCACCTGCGGCTGATTTGCCTGCGCCGTCGGTTGCCGCTTGCGTCGTCCCAGCCGTTGCAGCGTGGGCAAAATTCCGCCGGGGATCAGCAGCACAAAGACGGCCAGAATCACCCCGAGCACCAGATTGACGTCCACCGTTTGCTGCGCACCCAGCCGCGTCACCATCCACTGCAACAGAATGCAGCTGATCACCGGACCAAGCAGCGTGCCGCGCCCGCCGACAATCACCCAGATAATGATCTGCGCTGACTGGCTGATACTGAACACGCCGGGGCTGACAAATGCGCCCCAGTTAACGTACAGACACCCCGCCAGCCCGGCGATGGCCGCACCGATGGCAAAAGTCGCCAGCTTGTGGGCCGGAACGTTATAACCGAGCAGACCGGCGCGTTGTTCATTCTCACGGATCGCCACCACCGTTTTGCCAAAACGGCTCAACAGGACGAATTTCAGCAGCGCGTAGCACAGCGCCAGACAGCCAGCCGTCACCATAAAGATCGCTTCTGGTGACAAAATGGCATCTGGCTGGAATGGCAGGTTGAGGGTGGGCACCGAGGGAATACCATTGAAGCCGCCAAGCAGTGCCTGACCAATATGGTATTCACTGCCCGCCGTGGAGTTCACCCAGTTAAACAACACCAGGCTGACGGCCAGGGTGATCGCGCCAAGATACACATCGCTCACGCCGCCATAAAAGATCACATAACCCAGCAACAGCGAAAACAGCGTCGGCAACAGCATAGCCATCACCACCGCCCAGGTGGAATCACCCCAGTTGATGGCGCATATCGCGTAGGTATAGGCACCCAGGCCGAAAAACGCCGCCTGACCAAAACACAGAATGCCACCGTAACCCCAGATAAACGCCAGGCTGAGCGCCAGCAGCCCCATCACCAGAAACACCGTCACCGACAGCAGCGTATACAGCTCCAGTGTGCCTGAGAGCCAGAACGCCGCCAGCATCACCACCAGCGCGACCACGATGATTTGTACCCGTTCAGAAAGCAGTTTCATCACAGCGATCTCCTGAAGAAGCGTCCGGTGATGCCCTGTGGCAGCAGACGCAGCAGCACAATCGCACTCAGCAGCAACGCCACTGCGCCAAATACCGGTGTCCAGGCGTAGGTTGCCAGCTGGGAGATGGTGCCAAACAGGGTGGATGAGGAGAGCGTCCCGGCGATGATGGCGCTGCCGCCGCCAATCACCGTGATAAACGCCTTCGCAATAAAACTGATGCCAATCGTGGGAATCACCCCGGTAATCGGGGCCAGCAGCGCACCGCCCAGACCGGAAAGTGCCGCACCGAGGCCGAAGGTCAGGCTGTAGATTTTGCCAGGATTGGTGCCCAGCGCCGCCGCCATGCGCGCATTCTGCATGGTGGCACGTGCGCACAGACCGAGGGTGGTGAATCGCAGCAGCAGCCACAACCCACCGACCAGACACAAAGCAAACACGATGGTAAATAACGAGTAACCACTGGTGCTGTAGCTACCGATGCTGACGCTGGGTAGCGGTGAACTGATACCCAGCGTCGTGTTGCCAAAAACCATCGTCGCAGCACCGATCAGTGCCAGACTCAATCCCCAGGTTGCCAGCATGGTGTCAATCATCCGGCCATAAAGGTGGCGGATAATCACGCGCTCAATCACGATGCCAAACAGCCCCACCACCAGTGGCGCAATCACCAGCATGGCGATCCAGATAGGGATGCCGAGTCGGTTGGTGGCGAGAATCGCGCTATAGCCGCCGAGCATCATAAATTCGCCATGCGCCATATTGACAATTTTCATCATGCCAAACACCACCGCCAGACCGAGGCTCATGATAATCAGCACCGCGATAGCATTGAGCACCTCAATGCCGTAGATAATTAACAGATCCATAGTGGCTCCTGTTACAGCTCGATTTGATACTGTTTGGTATCGCGCGGATTTTTCTTCAGATCGCACACCATCGCGGTATCACTCGGTGGCTGATCGGTGAAGGTTTCGAGGATCTTCATCTGATGGTTTTCAACTTCAGCAATGTGCACATCCAGCGAGCAATGATGCGTGGCCGGATCAACCGTGACTTTGCCACTCGGCGAGGTCACGCTAACGCCCGATTCCAGCGCTTCAATCACCTTCATGCGATCAATGCTTCCCGCTTTGCGTACCCCTTCCGCCCACACCAGCATGCCCTGATAAGCGCCCATCGCCAGGTCGCTGATATTTGGGGTATCAGCGCCGTAGCGATCATGGAATTTCTTCACAAAGGCCTGGTTTTCCGGGGTGGCGATCTCCTGCATATAGTTAGCCGCCACCAGGATGCCGTTGCTCTCCTCCGGTGACAGGATGATGTGTTCGTTGCCGCCACCGAATACCGTCGAAGCAATCGGAATCTTGCCGCTCATGCCCGCCGCGTGCCACTGGCGATAGAAGGAGATATGCGCACCGCCGACCAGTGCCGACCACACCATATCCGGTTTGGCGCTCTGGATTTTTGAGATAGCGGCCCCAAAGTCGGTGACATCGAGCGGGAAGAATTCCACCGCCATCACTTCCCCGCCGTTATCATGTACCGACTTTTTCACCCAGGCGGAAACGATCTGGCCATAGTTATAATCGGCGGCCAGCACATAGACCTTTTTGCCCCATTTCTTCATCGCGTAGGGCACCAGTTTTTCCACGGTTTGTGCTGGCGTAGAGCCGGTTGAGAAGTAGTTGCGGTCACAAACGCCGCCTTCATATTGGGTGGGGTAAACATAGAGGGTGCGGAAACGATCCAGTACCGGGCGGATCACCTCACGCGACGCTGAAGTGATGCCACCGTGCACCACGGATACCTTGTCTTTTAACGCCGCCTGCTGCGCGTATTGCGCATACAGCTGCATATTGGATTGGGCATCATAATTAATCATCTGCAACGGTCGGCCCAGCAAGCCCCCGGCCGCATTGATTTCGTCGGCCGCCAGATTGATGGCGTTGGACATCGGTTTACCGTAGATATCCAGACCACCGGAAAGATCGAGAATGGTCGCCACTTTGATGGCGTCTTTATTATCCGCCGCAAAACTGATTTTCGGTGCAACGCCCGCAGCCAGACCTAATGCCGATAATGCAGATCCCTGAAGAAATGAACGACGACTAATAGCCATAGCACCCTCTGAAAGAAGTTATGAGTCAGTTAGAACAACAGAATGGATTTCCGGGAGAACCGGACAGGGTGAAACCAGCAGCTGGCAGACAACGCTGTCTGCATTAAAAAAGATGAGATTGCCACAACGCTGGGGCAATATTTTCAGGAAGCAATAAGCGGGCCAGTCTTAATCATTCCCGGCCAGCTCAGAACATTCGCGGGTTGTGATACCAGACAGAACGATTATTTTATTGCTGCTGCACGTTTGCGCGGCATTCAGCACCACGGCGGTGCATGCGCAATTCTTTCCAATACCCGCAAACGACAACATGGTTAAATAGCGCCACTCTTACCAGCGCGGGATGCGTGTTTAACTATGTTGCAGTTTTCCAATGGTTTTCTGTTGAGTTTGTCGTTGTGCCTCGATATCGGTCTGGCGAATATCGCCATGATCACTCTGGCAATGCAGCGCGGTTATTTCCACGGTTTCTGGCTGGGGATTGGCACTTGCGTTGGCGATTTGATTTATGCGCTGCTGGCACTGGCAGGCATGGCGGTAGTGTTGCAGTTTGCAGCGGTACGCTGGGTACTGTGGATTGGTGGCGGGCTGTTATTAGTCTGGTTCGCGCTCAAAATGCTGCTGGCGGCATACCATTCGGTCACCGCAATCAATATGTCCGAACAACAACCCAAACGTTCATTGATACGTGAATTCAGCCGTGGCGTGATGCTGGCGCTATCATCCCCCACCGCTATCCTGTGGTTTGCCAGCGTTGGTGGCGCGTTGATTTCACGTATGGGGCACGGGAATACGGGTTCCACCTCATGGTTCCTCAGCGGCTTCTTTATCGCCGGAGTCTTCTGGACCTGCGTGTTATGTCTGGTGGGCAGCATGGGCGGGAAACTGCTGGGACAGCGCCTGCTGAAATATTCCTATCTCGCGTCGGCGCTGATTTTCTGTTACTTCGCTGTCTATGTCATCAGCTCTGGCTATCGGGAATTTATCCTTAGCTGATGCGCATAAAGATGCGGCGTGGTGCCCATCACCTTGCGGAAGGCGTTGATAAAATGGCTTTGATCGTAAAAACCAAGTTGCAGCGCCGCCTCCTGGGGATGCACACCACAACGCAGCAGATCACGCGCCTGATGTAAACGCAGCTGCATATGGTATTGCAGGGGTGGCATGCCGGTAAGTTGAGTAAAACGCCGCACCAGATGGTATTTACTGAGACCGACCTGCTGCGCCAGCGTATCCAGCTGCGGTTTGATACTCAGATCAACTCGCAGCAGCTCTTTCACCTGAGCGATAAGCTGTTCATCGCCCTGCTGGCAACTGGCTTGATCATCCAGCAACTCGCCGCATAACCACATCAGCCGTTGTTCGTCATCCTGCTGCGCCGCATCCGCAAAGCGACAAATGGCAGCAAACACCCGTGCATCGTAATACGCTCCCTCACGCAAAACCGGAGCCTCACTGGTGCTGCGCAACCCCTGCTGCGCCACCACTGCGCGCAGCACCGACTGCGGCAGATGCACGCTAATAAAACTCACCGGTTCCAGGCTGAACGCTGACGCCTGAATCGACGCCGGGTTGTAAACCGTGACCTGCCCGGCCATCGCTTCATGTTCTTTACCATCCAGCCAGATCGCTTCCCGGCCACTCAGGTTAGCGCAAATCACATATTCATCATGTAAATGACGCGGAAAACCGCTGTCACTGGCGGTGACGCGGGAACATTCAATACCATTACGATTCAGCCATTCAGATGCGTTTAGCGACACAAATCAGGACCCATTGCGCGAAAAGAGCTTTATAACATCATCCGGAGGAATTGGTGTAGCGGAGCGATTTATCGCGCGAATCTTAAACGATACAACGCATCCACTGGCACAGATTATCCAGCATCGTCATACAGCGTTCGACTTGTTCAATAGCGATAAACTCATCCGGCTTATGCCCCTGCGCCATGCTGCCCGGTCCGCAAATCAGCGTGGCAATCCCCGCTGCATCAAACAATCCCCCTTCGGTGCCAAACGCCACGGTTGAGAAATCATCGCTGCCACTCCATTGCGCCAGCCACTGCGCGAATTGCGATTGTGGATCGGTGAGCAAGCCAGGATAGTGGCTCAGCGGCTGAAAACGAATCGCGCTTTCGGCTGCCACCGCCTGCATTTGCGGTAACAATTGCTGCTGCGCGAACTGCTCGAACTCGGTAATCACGCTCTGAACATTTGCGCCTGGCAGATAGCGAATTTCAAAATCAAACTGACAATCCTGCGGCACGATGTTCAAGGCGCTACCGCCCTGAATCACACCGATCTGAAGCGTGCTGTATGCAGGATCAAAACGCGCATCCTCTACCTGCTTCAGTTGCTGAGCCGCATCGCCAAGCTGGTTGATCAGCTTTGCCGCGTATGCGATGGCATTGACGCCGGAAGGTGCATAGGCCGAATGACAGGCGCGGCCATGAACCTGGCAACGCATCGCCACCTTGCCTTTGTGCCCATATACCGGACGCATCTCCGTTGGCTCGCCGATGATGCACATGGCGGGCTTTTCCGCAGACGCGCGCAGATAATCCACCATGCTACGCACGCCAAGGCACCCCACTTCCTCATCATAGGAAAAAGCCAGATGCAGCGGCAGGCGTAACGGCTGGGCCAGAAAGTTATCCAGCGATGCCAGCACGCAGGCGAGGAAGCCTTTCATGTCGGCACTGCCGCGGCCATAGTAACATCCATCCTGTTGCGTCAGGGCAAACGGCGGCAGCGTCCATTGCTGACCATCGACCGGCACCACATCGGTATGGCCGGATAACATCACCCCGCCATCACCGCCCGGTCCCAGCCGGGCATACAGATTGGCTTTGCGCCCGCTGTCATCCATGATGCGTTGCGATGCGATGCCGCGCTGGGCCAGAAAATCCTCAATCCAGGCAATCAACGCCAGATTGGATTCGCGGCTGGTGGTATCGAACGCCAGCAGCGCCGCGAGGATATCACGCACTGCGCTACTCATCGCCGGGTACGCCATAGCTCGGGGCATCGCGCGGATCGAGTGCACGGGTGACGTAAGCCTGCATCTGCGGTTCATACGCCAGCCACAACTGGTGCAGCTCAGCCAGTGGGTTGTCCTCCGCCCAGTCAACGCGCAGATCCACCAGCGGCCAGGTGTAATCATCCACCACCTTCACGGCAGCAGAATGCACCGGACCGGCTTCCCCCCCGGCGTCGATTCCCGCCTGCAACGCCGTAATCAGACGACTGGTAAGTTCACCGGTTGTGGCTTCAAAAGCCGCCACCATCGCAGCAATCACCGCTTGATCCGCCAGCATATTGCCAGCCGCCACGCAGTCTTTACCTTGCACCACATGATAAATACCCAGCGTCTTGTCGCCGCTAAAGGCGGCGCTGCGACCGCTGGCGTCCATCACCGTAACCTGGCGATATTCGCTAAAGCGATCTTCCGCCAGCGCGCTCTTTAGCGCCTGTTCCGGTGCCTGGCCCTCTTCGAGGCGCGCAAGAATCTGCTGCCCGAGCGCCGGTAACGTAATGTTTTGACTGGATACCGCCCCCACTCCGGCTACCAGCCACGGGCAACGCGCGCCGACGGCAATACTTGATGAGCTAATGGCGATACCAAGCTGGCCGGATTCCGCACAGCGTGCGGCAATCGAAAGCGTCATTTTGCCTCCCAGCCATCCGGGATCACTGCAATCACATCAATTTCCATCAGCCACTGCGGCTGTGCCAGCGCCGATACCACCAGCCCGGTTGAAATGGGAAACACCCCTTTCAGCCATTTCCCCACTTCCTGGTAAACCGGCTCGCGATAGCGCGGATCGATAAGATAGGTGGTGGTTTTTACGATATGGCTCAGGTCGCTACCGGCTTCTTCCAGTAATTGTTTGAGGTTTTTCATCGCCTGTTCAGTCTGGGCGCGTGGATCGCCCAGTCCCACCAGATTCCCTTCAAAATCGGTGCCGACCTGGCCGCGCACGTAGACGGTATTACCGGCGCGCACCGCCTGGCAGAGATCGTTGTCCAGCGTTTGATTCGGATAGGTTTCTTTGGTGTTGAACATACGAATACGTTGATGAGTAGGCATAACAGTTCCTTAAAGCGAGTCGGAGGGAGCGCGGTACTGCTGGTACTGGCGCTGAATAGCAATCTGGTCAGCAATAAATTTGGCATCGTGCCAGACGCCCCAGATAAAGGTGGAACCACGGCGTGACAACCACGGCAAGCCGAGGAAATAGACGCCAGGCTCGCTGGAAACGCCGCGATGATGCTGCGGTCTACCCTGTTCATTAAACGCGTTGACCTTCAGCCAGCTGTAATCGGCGACATAGCCCGTCGCCCAGATAATGCTGGTGATCCCGGCTTCAGCCAGATTGAGGGACAACTGTGGATGGGTGACGCAGGCGGGGTCTGGCAGGAATTCACGCGCCTGCGGTTCTGGCGGCAAATCAAGACCATTACGGTCGATATATTCATCAGCGGCGTCCAGCAACGCGAGGTAATTCGCATCGCCGCGCGCAATATTCAGTGCCAGATCGTCCTGAAAACGCACGCTGTTATCAGTGAAACTTTCCGTCAGGCCAACGAGGTTAACGCCCTGCGCCGCCAGACGACGGAAATCAACGGTATGTCCACCGCGTGCGCCACTTACGGCGATAGTGACATGTTCTTTACCCGGTTGGCTGGCTGCGGCATCCCACAGGCCGAGCACCCCAAGCCACCAGCAGAAGTCCCGGCCACGGTAGGAACGCGGCGGGCGATCGTGCGGCCCCACCGACAGCCACACTGGCTTACCGGCGCGTTGCAGTTCATCGGCAATCTGCACTCCGGAAGAACCGGCACCAATCACCAATACGCCACCCTGCGGCAGCTGCTGCGGATTTTTATAGTCTGCCGAGTGCAGCTGTTGGACCTGGCTATGTTGCGGGGCAATCGCCGGGATAACCGGGCGCTGGAAGGGTCCGGTGGCCGCCACGATCCGCTGCACATGAATGACGCCTGCGGAGGTGGTGACGGTAAAACCACTGCGTCCCTGATTGCGTTCAGCGCTTAACACTTCGACGCCAGTATGAATCGGTGCCTGGTGCATGGCGGCGTAGCTGACAAAATAATCGGCAACCTGCTCTTTCGCCACAAAGCTGTCTGGCGCGCAGCCAGGAAATTCCATTCCCGGAAAGCGGTCATGCCACGCCGGACCGTTGGCAACCAGCGAATCCCAGCGACGGCTACGCCAGGATTCGGCAATACGATTTTTCTCCAGTACCAGATGCGGAATGCCCAGACGCGTCAGGTGTTCGCTCATGGCAACCCCCGCCTGACCCGCGCCAATAATCAGCGTATCTGTTTCAGTTTTTAATGATGTCATTTCAACGTCCTTCATCCCGCATCATGCAGGGGATTAACCACTTAAGAAGGACCCAAGACTATTGGAGCGCATGCAGACGGTAAAATATTATAAAGTGAGCGTCTGGATAGAAAATATTTAACCTGATGGCAACGTTAACCAGCGAAATAAAGCATAAGATCGCGCTAAAGCCGCAGCGGCTCTACATAACCCACGTAAAAAGGTACTGAGATAAATCAAAGCGACACTATTTACAGGCAATATTTTTACTTTCTAATTTTGCAAAATTGAAAACATTTTTTATTGCCAGAGTTGATTCACTCGTGTGCAATGGTGCACTAAAATGATGCATTAGCCTGCGGCAATAATATTTAAAACCTAAAAATCATTAAGTTACCTCATAGCATCATCATTCATTTTTCTATTTTGCGACGTCCCATTTTAGGGCGGCGAATCCATAAGCGAGATTGCATCTTTTTTTTATATTAGTTAGCTATATTTTTCTTCATTTCTCTCCATAGCCAACTGTTGCAACATCCCATCAACGTTATTTTCACCCCTCCCAATTTTTTGGGTGGTTATAACCGCAACCATGCGGCAAGCCTGCAAATGACTTTGTTGAGATAACTATGATGACAAACAACCCAAAAGATAGTGCTGTTGCAACCACGATAGAGTTGAGCACCATCCAGCCTATTCCCGCAAATGAGCGTCATGGCAAACCACGGGATCTTTTTACTATCTGGTTTGGTTCAAACATTATGTTGCTCACCGTGATTACCGGTGCGCTCGCGGTAAGTATTTTCCACTTATCTTTTATGTGGGCCACCCTCGCCGTACTGATTGGTAACCTTGCCGGTGGGCTGTTTATGGCGCTGCATTCTGCACAGGGGCCACAATTAGGTGTGCCGCAGATGGTGCAAACCCGTGGTCAGTTTGGTTCTTATGGCTCCGTACTGGTGGTTGCGTTAGTGGTCATCATGTATATCGGTTTTCTGGCTTCGAATCTGGTGCTGGGTGGTCAATCACTGCATGCCATCTATGCACCCGTTTCAACCGATACCGGCATTCTGGTGTCTGCGGTGCTGAGTCTGGTGGCCTGCGCCTTCGGCTATAACCTGATTCATGCCTACACCAAAGTCATGTCATGGGTATCCGGTATTATTTTGCTCGCGGCCTTTGCGTGGATTGTTTTCGTACATGGTCTGCCAACTGATTTTCTCGCCCGTAATGGTTTTAATCTCAGCGGATTCCTCGGCGCTATTTCTATCGCCGCGTTATGGCAGCTGGCCTATGCCCCTTATGTTTCCGACTATTCACGTTATATGCCAAAAGATATCAGCGAAAAAAGCGTCTTTTGGTGTAGTTATCTGGGATGTGTACTGGGTTCATTGTTCCCGATGATTCTCGGCATTCTGGTTTCAATTTGTATTGTGGACGGCGATTTAATCACCGGCATTGTTAATATGACCGGCGGGTTATCTTCAACCGTGATCATTGTTTTCGCTTTAGGCATTGCCGCAACCAATGCAATGAATTTGTATTGTGGTGTGCTCTGCACCCTGACTCTGGGCCAGACATTTCTGCCTAAATGGTCGCCGCTTTCTGGTGCCCGCATTGTGGTTTCGATTGTCACCATCCTGATTGAAGTCTTGATAGCGATTTATGGTCAGGAAAACTTCCTGGTGAATTACACCAACTTTATTCTGATGTTGCTGTATGTGCTGGTGCCGTGGACAGCAATTAACCTGGTTGATTATTACCTGGTGGCCCACGGCAATTATGATGTTGCGTCTTTCTTCCGTCGTGACGGAGGGATATATGGTTACTTCAATTCGAAAGCCATTTTCTGTTATCTGCTGGGTATCGTGGTGGAAATCCCCTTTATGTCCACCGCCATCTATACCGGCCCGGCGGCCAACATGTTGGGTGGTGCCGATATCTCCTGGATTATTGGTTTAGCCATCGTCTCACCTGTTTATTATTTCCTCTGCCGTACGCAGGCAGTCGCACAAACCTCTGTTGTTAAGTAATCACCGGGATGACTATGAATAATAGCAACACCTACGACTACATCATTATTGGTGGTGGCTCCTCAGGTTCAGTACTGGCCGCCCGGCTTGCTGAAGAGAAAGATTTAAAGATCTGTCTGATTGAGGCCGGAAGCCGGGATGATACCCCGCGCATCCAGACGCCTGCGGGCACCATCACCCTGTATAAAAGTAAAAAGTTCAGCTGGAACTTTTATTCAACGCCACAAAAAAGCTTAGGGGGGCGGCAAATCCACGTCCCGCGCGGCAAGGCGCTGGGCGGTTCCTCATCCATGAACAGCATGATTTATATCCGCGGGTTGCCGTCAGATTATGATCGCTGGGAACAACAAGGTTGTGATGGCTGGAACTGGAACAGTGTCTTGCCGTGGTTCAAACGCTCGGAAAAGAATCTGTTGTCACAGGACCCGGCTTACCATGGTTTTAATGGTGAGCTACTGGTCGATAAACCGCGCGATCCCAATCCGGTATCTAAGCTGTTTGTCGCTGCCGGGGTGCGCAGCGGATTAGTGGAGAATAGCGACTTTAACGGTAAATCGCTGGCAGGTGTCGGCATTTACAACGTCACGCAAAAGGATGGCAAACGATTATCAAGCTTTCGTGCATTTTTGCATCCCCATATTGGTCGCAGCAATTTAACTGTCATGACCGATTGCACCGTGCAAACACTGATTATTGAAGACAAAGTGGTGAAAGGTGTGCGAATAACTGAGCATGGTCGCGATCAACCCACATCCATTTTCTGCCGCCACGAAGTTATCCTTTCGGCAGGCTCGATCGGCTCACCGCATATTCTGCTGAAGTCAGGTATTGGGCCAGCTGCTGAACTTGAAGCCGCAGGTATTCCGCTGGTGCACCCTCTTCCCGGCGTAGGAAAAAATCTTCAGGATCATCTGGATGGTCTGGTCACCGTGCGTTCCAGAAACCCGCTGACGCTTGGTTTTTCCCTCGCCGCCTGGAAACCGATCCTGACATCACCCTTCAAATATCTCTTTCGTCGCAAAGGATGGTTAACCACCAATTATGTTGAAGCTGGTGGCTTTGCCGCGACAAAACTCAGTAGCGATGAACCCGATATTCAGTTCCATTTTGTGCCGGGTTATCGCAGCCACCGGGGGCGCTTATTTGAATGGGGTCACGGCTACGCTATTCACACCTGCGTGTTACGCCCGAAATCGATCGGCGCGTTGCAGTTAAGGCATGATGGGCAAATCGCTATTGATTTTAATTTTCTCGCCAACCCTTATGACGCCAGCGTGCTGGTTGAGGGGATAAAAGTGGCAAGGAGTATTCTTGCGCAGCCGGAATTCAATGCTTTGCGCGGCGAAGAAATGTTGCCTGGCAAACATATTCAGACCGACGAACAACTGCATCAATACGTCAAAGAATATTGCGCCACCGTTTTTCATCCGGTTGGCACCTGCAAGATGGGGAGGGATGAAATGAGCGTTGTCGCACCGGATACCCTCAAAGTCTATGGCGTGGAAAATTTGCGCGTGGCTGATGCGTCAATCATGCCCTCGCTTATCAGCGGTAATACCAATGCGCCCTCAATTATGATCGGCGAACGTGCGGCAAGCATGCTCCTCAAAGGAACGCCAGTATCTGACACCGCAACGAATAAGGAAAACGCGTATGCATAATCGTGATTACTGGCAAGGTCTGCTGAATAAACAACGCTTTAGCACGCATGCCATTATTGAAGGTAAACCTTACTTCGCTAAAGCGGAAAAAACCTGGGCAGTGGTGAATCCCGCCACCAATGCGGTGCTATCTGAAGTTACCGCTTGCCAGGCTGAGGATATTGATGCAGCGGTGCGTTCCGCGCGCCAGGCATTTACCTCGGGTATCTGGTCGGAATGCCCGTTAGAGCAACGCAAAGCCGTGTTGCGCAGGCTGGCGGAGTTGATGCTGGCGCACCGGGAAGAACTGGCGCTGCTGGAAAGCGTGAGCATGGGCAAACCGGTGCTCGATGCGTATAACGTTGATGTGCCCAGTGCAGCTCATGTGATTGCCTGGTACGCAGAAAGCATCGATAAGATTTATGGCGAAGTCGCTCCCACCCGTCCGGGAACGCTGGCAACCATCACCCGTGAACCTGTCGGCGTTGTTGCCGCCATTGTACCGTGGAATTTTCCCCTCGATATTGCCGCCTGGAAAATCGGCCCGGCGCTGGCCGCCGGAAACAGTGTGATCCTTAAACCTTCCGAGAATTCGCCATTCACCGCCCTGAAGCTGGCAGAACTGGCGCTGGAGGCCGGATTGCCAGCTGGGGTGTTAAACGTCGTCACCGGGCTTGGTATCGAATCCGGTGCTGCACTGGGTCTGCATAACGATGTCGATGTTATTACCTTTACCGGTTCGACAGCGGTGGGCAAAGCCTTTATGGGGTATTCAGGCCAATCCAATTTGAAACAAGTCTGGCTGGAATGTGGCGGCAAAAGCGCCAACATTGTTTTTGCCAATTGCCAGGATCTTGATTTAGCGGCGGAAAAAGCCGCTTTCGGTATTTGTTTTAATCAGGGTGAGGTCTGTTCTGCCAACTCCAGATTATTAGTGGAACGTAAGATCTATCCCACCTTTATGGCGAAATTGATCAGTAAGTTGAACAACTGGCAACCCGATCATCCACTTAACCTGGATGCAAAGATGGGGGCAATGGTGTCAACAGCACACAAAGATAAGGTGATGGATTTTATTCACACCGCCATTGCCCAGGGTGGTGTTTTACGCGCCGGTGGCGAAACCCGGGAAATCGAGACGGTTGCTAACTACATTCTTCCTACGGTGATTGAAGTGGGGAACGAGGATATGGCCTTATGGCGTGATGAAGTCTTCGGTCCGGTATTAGCGGTGAAAGTCTTTGATGATGAGTCGGAAGCCATTGAACTGGCGAATAATCATATTTACGCCCTCGCCGCGTCAGTGTGGTCGGACGATCTTAATCAGGCCTACCGCGTAGCGCGTAAACTGAATGCTGGAACGGTCTCCGTTAACACCGTTGATGCGCTGGATGTGACTGTCCCATTTGGCGGTAATCAGCAATCGGGCTTCGGTCGTGACCTTTCTTTACATGCGTTTGATAAGTTCACCAAATTAAAAACCACCTGGATTGAATTACGCCAGTGACTTTAGACGCTTGCTCTGCCCGGTCTCGCAACCGGGTAGAGCAGCAACTTAAGAGGTGCTGACAGCCGGGGTTAATTCTACGCTGCGACAATAATCCATAAATAAACGCGTCGGACGCGTTGGTTCATTATTTTGCAGATAAGCCATAATCAGCGTCGATGCCGCCATTTCATCGACAATATCGAGTTGCACCAACCGCTGCCCATCATATGTCATATCTGAACAGGGGCGGGTCACCAGCACCGAAAAGCCCAACCCCTGCCCGACCATGCAACGCACCATTTCAATTGACGGTGAGCTATAGGCCACTTCGGGGTAATAACCATTCTCTTTGAAAATGCTGATAAAGTAATTTTTGCTGGGTACGGCGTCCAATAGGATCATCGGTTCGTTGGCCAGTTCCTGCAATGTCACCGCACTTTTTTTCGCCAGCGGATGAGCAGCCGGAAGTAGCGCATAGGGTTTATGCGGCGCATTAAGCGGTTCTTTCTGAATCGCATTGTCCAGGTCAAGATCGTAGAGAAATGCCATATCAAAACGGCCACGGTGTAAGCCGTGCATCAGCTCATGTTGTTCACCGTCGTAAAGCTGAATATTGATTTCCGGATAGAGTTTTTTGAAGCCCGCAATCAGCTTTGGCATATACAGCGGGGCCGCCGATTCAAAACAACCCACGGCGATGGTGCCGCAGACCAGCTCATTTTCTGCGCGTGAACTTTGCTCAAACTCATATGACAGCCGTAGCAACTCCTTTGCTTTTTCGTAGAACCGCCTGCCACTGGAGGTGAGCGATACACCCTGCGCGTGATGGCGAATGAACAGTTGCTGTTCAAAAGCGTCCTCAAGATTTTTGATGGCGACCGAAATCGAAGGCTGGGCGATATGCAGCTGACGCGATGCTTCAGCGATGCTTTCGGTCTCAACCACGGTGACAAAATATTTAAGTTGCTTGAGCGTGAAATGTGTCATGAAAAAACCGTTATAGAATATTGTCAGGTGAATGGTTTGCATAGCTTTAGGCTAAGTAATAAAGATCAAGCAAGCACCGTGCCATGTATTCGGGATCACGATGGCATTCTTAAACGGGAAAATTGGCAATTTGCAGGGTGACGCAGGATTTTTACTGCACCATTAAGCATCAGATAACGCTGACCGACGCCTTTTTTGCACCTTGTCAGGGCAGAGGAAGCTGCTCGCGCACCAGACTACGCAGCCAGCGATGCGCCACATCATTTTCCAGCCGGGGATGCCAGAACTGCGAAACTGTCATTTCCGGCGTGCTGAACGGCAGTTCAAAACTCACCAGTGCCGGGTTGGCTTTAATTAACGGATGATAGAGAAACAGCGAACGGGGCACCAGCGCCACCAGGTCGGAGCCTTGCGCAATCGCCACCGCCGTGGAAAACGCTGGGACGACGGCGGCAATCTGCCGGGTATAGCCCGCAGCCGTCAGTGCATCATGGATCGGCCCACCCAGCTCTCCGCGACGTGAAGCAACGATCTGTCCCCAGGCAGCCAGTTCGCTTAACGTCACCCGCCGCGCCAGCGGATGTCCCTGGCGCACCACGCCCACAAACCGATCGCGAAACAACGCCTGCATGCGGATTTCCGGCCCCATGTTGCCAAGCACGCCAATCTCCAGATCGACCCGTCCTTCACGTAAATCGCGCGAACTTTTTTCCGGCTTCGCCACAAAGTTCAGCCGCACACGCGGCGCAACCTGCGCCACTGCGTTGATTAAGGTGCCACCGAAGGCTTCGACAAAGCCCTCATTGGTGCGCAGATGAAAACTGCGGTCCAGCGTCGCCAGATCCAGTGGCATCGCCGCCGGTTGCAGCACCGCGCGCGCCTCACTGACGCTATGCTGGGTTCGCTGCCGAATCTCTTCAGCGTAGGGGGTCAGCACCATATTACGCCCTGCCCTCACCAGCAACGCATCACCGGTGGTGGCGCGCAATCGCCCCAGCGTGCGGCTCATAGCGGATTCACTCAGACCAAGGCGACGCGCAGCCCCTGTCACACTGCCTTCAGTCAGCAGCGCATCAAGCGCGAAAAGCAAATTCAGATCGGGTTCATTCATACTTTATCCTCGCTGATTGATGCTGAGGAAACAAGGCGTTTGGTGCAGGTGGGATAGTTAATGTGAGGAAGACATTGGTGATTTTTCAGGAAATTATCAGATGTGCCCCATGCTGGATTTCGCTACAACTGCCGTTGGTGGTAATTATGATTACAAGGTGTACATTGTACTCTTAAATGGCGTACAGTGTACTCATGCGAAGGAGAGCAAAGCTGTGAGCCATGCGATAGAGTTCATCGAAACCACGATGTTTACCCGTCAGATAAAGCAGATCGCAACCGATGATGAGCTTAGAGAACTTCAAAAGGAACTTATAGGTTCACCCCATAAAGGTGATCTGATACAGAAAACTGGCGGACTGCGTAAAATCAGAATGGCAACGCGCGCACAGGGAAAAAGTGGTAGCAATAGAGTGATCTATTTTTTAGCGACTGAAGAAGTCATCTACCTTGTAATGGCCTATCCGAAAAGTATTAAAGACAGCCTGACTGAATCTGAGAAGTCTGAACTAAAGAAACTGACAAAATTATTGAAAGATGAGGTATGAAATGAGTTTTTTTGACGATCTAAAAACTTCACTGGAAGAAGCTGTTGATATAAAAAGTGGCGTTAAGACTCCAGCTCGTGTTGCTCGCTATGAGATTGCAGATGTAAAAGCCATCAGAGAACAGCTGAACGTTTCACAGGCAGAAATGGCAAGAGCATTAGGGACCAGTATCGATACTATCAAAAGCTGGGAAGCCAAACGGCGTAATCCAACCGGGCTGGCAGCGAAGGTACTGGCTACTATCCAGGCTAATCCGGCTTTTTATCTTGAGCTGGCTGCCCATTGAGTTTTCTTCCCCCTGATTGTACGTGTCTGCACAGACTTGTTGCGGCGCGATTTATCGCGCTTTTTCCAGATATTTAGCCGCATCATAAAATCTGCGCGATAAATCGCGCCGCTACGGATCCTCGCAGTTATTGACCGGGTCGTACCTCAATGCGCCACTACCGGCGTTTGGTGCATGTTATCAATGCAAATGCTGCGCGTTCCGCCTGCTGACTAACGGCGCTACACTTTTGCAGCAACGTTAATCACCGGAGAGAATCTTATGAACCCTTCAGCAACCCCACGTGTTTTACTTATCGGTGCCTCTCGCGGACTGGGTTTTGCCCTGACTGAGACCATGTTACAACGCGGCTATCACGTCGTCGCGACCGGCCGCCAGCACTCCACTGTCTCACTGGATAAGCTGAGTCAACGTTACCCAGACACCCTGAGTGTAGAAAGCGTGGATATCAACGAACCGGATCAGGTAAGCGCTCTGCAGCAGCGCCTCGGCGATCGCCAGTTCGAGATGTTATTCGTCAATGCCGGGGTGAAAAATCAGGATGGTGAAACCATCGCCGACGTCTCCACAGACGAGTTTATTCGTGTGATGGTGACCAACGCACTCAGCCCGCTGCGCGTGATAGAAACCTTCAAAGATAATGTCAGCGCCGATGGCACCATTGTAGTGATGTCATCCGGCCAGGGCAGTATCACCAATAACACCAATGGCAATTACGAAGTCTATCGTGGCAGCAAAGCCGCTCTGAATATGCTGATGCGCAGCTTTGCCGCACGTCATCAGGACGATGGGCGCACCTTATTGCTGATGGCGCCGGGCTGGGTACGCACCGATATGGGCGGACCCGAAGCGCGACTGAGTATTGAAGAGAGCATCCCCAACCTCCTGAATACCATGGAAACATGGCGTGGCCGCACCGGGTTACATTATCTCGACTATCTTGGCCGCGTGGTACCGTGGTAATGCCTTTAACGCAGTTTGCGCAGCACCAGTTGGCGGAGTTTTTCGCGCATCCAGCGATGGGCTGCATCCTCGTTCCCCGCCTTATGCCACAGCAGCGATAACCTGTAATCAGGCATCAACACCGGTACGGGTGCAGCACACAGTTCATAACGTTGGCACCAGCTACTGACCAGCCCCTGTGGCACGGTAGCGAAAAGCGGCATACGGTTTAGCATCATCGGTAATGCGGAGAAATGCGGCGTGACAAACCGCACATGGCGGGCAACCCCCTGTTGCCTGAGTTGTTCATCGAGCGCACTTTCGCTCACGCCGCGATACGACACCAGTACATGATCGTGCTGAACGAAATCGGTCAGCGTTAGCGGTGAAGTGAGCCGAATATGCCGGTTATCCCACAAGGTGCAGAAACCGGCGCTGGTGATAGGGTCTCGTATCAAATCACGGCTGGTTTCGTTGCCAACCATCACCGCCATATCCACCTGCTGTTTCTCCAGCAGCGGAATGGCCTGCCAGGGATCGGCGGCCAGCACCGTGATATCCACCAGCGGCGCTTCTGTCATCAAATCTGCCAGTAAATCCGGCATCAGCCACTGCTCGATCCAATCGCTCATACCGAGACGAAAGCTGTAACGATCCTCCAGCGGGTTGAACGCTGGCGTACTAAAAATTGCCTGTTGTACGCCCTGCAACAACGGCGCAATTTGCTTCACCAGTTGCTCCGCGCGTGGCGTCGGCGTCATTCCCTGCGAGGAACGCACAAATAACGGGTCGCCAAACATCTCACGTAAACGTTTCAGCGCCGCGCTGACTGCTGGCTGTCCGAGATACAACCGCTGCGCCGCGCCCGTTACGCTACGTGCTTCGTACATCACCAGCAGCACCACCAGAAGATTAAGATCGACGCGAGTTAAATCATTTTCGTTGATGATTTCCATGATTTTAATCGATTTAAGTAATGTTTATGGCTTCAGTATAGTGGCTCCATTAACTGACCGGGAGAGAATTATGCCAATCCGTGTGGGCAACTGCCTGATCGAGAAAGTGACCGAACAAACCGCAGCCATCCCCTTTGGCTCGCTATATCCCGATCATCGCCATGAAATGTCCAGTGCGCTGACGCAACAAACGGCTGAATTGTCGATCCACAGCTGGGTGGTGCGAACCGGTAACGACATCATCATTATCGATACCGCCACGGGCAACCAACGTGAACGAGACCATAAGCCCCTGTTTCACCAGCTACAAACCGATTATGCCGCACGCCTGGTTCAGGCCGGTGTGCAGCCACAGGAAGTGACGATAGTATTGATGACGCATATCCACACCGATCATGTTGGCTGGAATACCCACTGGCAGGATGGGCGCTGGCAACCGATGTTTCCGCGTGCGCGTTACATCTGCTCTGCGCGGGAACTGGCGCGATGCCAGAGCAACCCGGCGATGCAGGCGTTATATCTCGATAGCATTCTGCCGCTGATCAAAAGCGGCCAGCTGGAGACGGTAGATGTCGATAATTCGCCACTGTTTGCCGGGGTACTGCGCTATCTGTCTACCCCCGGTCACAGCTACGATCATGCTTCGCTGGTGCTTACCAGCCACCACCAGCATGCGCTCTTTTCCGGCGACGTCATGCATCACCCCATTCAGTTTCAGTTCCCGCACTGGAACTCGGTGTTTTGTGAAAATAAAGCGCTGGCGGTGCGTTCACGGCAACAGGCGATGGACTGGTGCCAGCAACATCAGGCAATCTGGTTCAGTTCCCATTTTTCTGCCAGCTCATGTGGCAGGGTTACCCCTGCTAAAGATGGGCTGCTTCACTGGATACCACTGGAGGCCGAACCGGATGCAATATGCTGATTATTTTCGTGCTTCGCTAAGCGACCTGACCCAGGCGCTTAATCAAGGCACCACCACCTCTCGCCAGTTAACAGAATTTGCCCTGCAACGCATTGCGGAAGCCGATCAAACCGGCCCACGTTATAACGCCATCACCTGGCTGTTTGCCGACCAGGCACTGGCTGCTGCTACGGCCAGCGATGCGCGCCGCCGTCGGGGTGAATCACTGGGTCGCCTGGAAGGTATCCCGGTCTTAATCAAAGATAACATCGAGGTACAAGGCTGGCCCACCAGCGCCGGTTCAGTCTTGTTACGCGCAGTCATCGCCGCTCAGGACGCGCCTCTGGTGACGGCGCTGCGCGATGCAGGTGCGGTGCTGCTCGGCAAAACGGCGATGCATGAACTGGCGGCAGGGATTACCGGCGCATCCTCCCTCAATGGTTTTACCGACAACGCCTGGCTGGCGGGCCATTCACCGGGTGGCTCCAGCAGTGGCTCGGCGGTGGCTGTCGCGGCAGGCTATGTTCCGTTGGCGATCGGCACCGATACCGCAGGTTCGGTCCGTATTCCGGCCGCCTTCAATCATCTGTATGGCCTGCGCATGACGCACGGTGCTATCAGTATCGAAGGCATTGTACCGCTATCACCGACCCAGGATATTCCCGGCGCGCTGGTGCGACATCCTGACGATCTACGCCTTGCCAGTGAGATCCTGAGCGGGCAGCAGCTTGCCGAGGGCAATGAACCCCTGCGCATCGGCCTATGGCTGGAAGGATTTGCCAGCGGTGAGCTGGCGATCAACCAGGCGGTAAGGGCTGCCGTAGCGGCGCTGACTGGCGAGGATGGCACGCAACAGGAGATTACCTTCCCGCAGCTTGAAACCCTTGCCACCGATGCCAGTATCATTCCCTGGGAATTCGCTGAAGCGCTGGCAGACTGGCTGGCCGACAAACCGCAGGCCGAAGTGAGCACGCTCAGCGAGGTGGTGGCATCGGGGCGTCATCATCCGCAACTGGAAGCGGTATTTACCGCACGCGCCAGCCATCCAGGCAAGGCCAGCGAAAGTTATGTGGTACAGCAGGTACGTCAGCGCACGCTTTATCAAACCCTCAGCCAGCTGTTTGCCCAGCGCAGGATCAACCTGCTGGCCTACCCGGTGGTAAAACATCCTCCGGTGAGGCATGGCGAGTTGCAACCTGGCAACAACGCCCTGCTCGCTGCGGTAACCGGGGCACCGGCTATCAGCATCCCGGTGGGCTTTACCGCCCAGGGATTGCCAATTGGCATGGAGCTGCTGGCATTGCGTGGACGGGAAGATCTGTTGCTGTACGCAGCAGCACGGATGGCGGAGATTGGGCGCTAGACCATTGCCACAGTGGCGGCAATGGTCAACGTATTGCCCGCTACTGGCAGTTTGGTGCGCCAGCAACGTTCGTATTGGCTACCGCATTGATATTGGTAAAGGCCTGTGGATTATTCGACGCCTGAAAACAATAGTTGTCTGAGTGTGGTGCTTGTATGGCAAAGAAACAGGATGAGGCATTCGCCGGGAACGAGATATTATGCATATCCTGAATAGCGAAGATGGTGGCAGTAGCCGCCCGTGTTGCGGGGCTATTAGGGTTTTTGCGGAAGGTAATACCAGTATTGGGTGCCGTAACCTGGATTTGCGCATAGTTGGTGCAATTGGCACTGAACGGCAAATCAACAGCGAAGGCCGGTAGTGACATGGCGGAAAATGCACTCAGGATCAGGCCAGCTGTCAGGAAATAGGCAATACGTTTTGTTTGCATGAGATACGTCCTTTTTCATCGAGAGAAATCTGCAATAAATGCAGCGGTTTGTTGCAACATCACAACGTTTTAATTCGTTACGGCCTGGCGATGGAGGGTCAGACTTGCAGGAAATTTAAGTTACCATTCAAAATATATTTCAGGTCGGTGCTGCCGGATCCGAATGCAATCTTCACTGGCGTACTCATGCTGGAACCTGAAACGGAAAAGCGACGGTTATTTAATGAATTACTCATCTGAGGCAGCGCTACCCCCAACGCGAAATCGGTGACCGTCAGATAGTATGATATTTGCGCAGCATCAAAATAATAAATCGTATTAGGTGCACCTTGCATGGCTAAGGCTGGATATTGTTCAACATACAGTGCAACCGCCATATTATTCGCATCCGAGACGGTGAAGCTGCTGTCAGTGATAATTTCCAGCTTGTTATAAATACTACTTTTGTTATAAGGATTCCCCGAAGCAAATCCATACTGGTTATGCAGTACCGGCAGGACATTATATCCGCCTACGGTGGCGGGAAAAACAGCAATGGCGGGTTGACCTGAAGTAAAAAGAATATTGGTATTCAGCGGCTGAGGCGTACTTCCCCAACCTAATCTAAAATCCGTCGGGTCCCAGCTGAAAGACACTCCTCCACCGTTATTGGCTCCATTCACCATCCAGACAAGTGAAAACTCATTGCCTCCCGATGCATCGACAAGGAATATCGCTATATATTGCGCTGCGCTGCTGTTATTGACTACCTGCACAGAATAAGCCACGATTGGATATCCTTCTAAAATAAAACTCACTTGAAAAACCAATCTGCCGAAAATCAGCAGATTGGCTTTCTTAATCTTTAGCTGTGCAAAAATTCATTACCGCAAAATATGGCGATATCAGGAAACGGGAACAAACTGCAAGGTTTCATTAAGTTCGAACTTCAACGAGGTTACGCCATCCGCGAAGGAGAACTGCGTAGGACTGCTGACATAAGTCCCTGACACGGCGACACCTTGCTTAGAATCTGTGGTACAGATCCAATAGGTTGGATGCGTATCAAACAGGAAATTCCCGTTGGGTTTACCCTGCATCGCAAACGCTGGCAGAGAGTTCATATACACTGCCAGGCTCATTGCTTTTGATTGTGCAACGGTAAAAGTCGCGTCGGTTGTCACCAGCATACTGCCACTGGCGACACTACTGTTGTTAAATGCGGTGGGCTGGGTCTGGAACTGCCCATTTGAATAGGTCACACCCATCGCATTATTTCCGCCCGAGGCAGTTGGGTTCATATTCTGAATCGGCCCACCGGAACTCCATTGCACTCCGGGGGCTATAGGCTGGGCTGAAGTACCCCAGTTTAGCGCCCAGTCGATGGTCCAGTTATAAGTATTCGTGTTTCCGTCGTTGATTGTTTGCAGCAGCCAGACCAATGGCAAACCTGCAATAAGATTTGGGAAAGTTTGGTAAATAGCAACATTCGCAGCGCCACCGCTGGAGTTTAATACAGAGAGAGAATAGGAAGACATAAGTTATTCCTTTCAGGATGAGTTAATAAGGACATCTGTATTTAGAGCTCATTTACATCGATGTTCCTAAGCGGAACGACCTTATTATCATCTGATTTTTTTATTGTGCAAATATCCTTACCACACTCAGACAAGAGAATATGAAAATGTTTATTGTGAGGTATTCGTGATTTTTCTGGAAATTTCAGCAGGAAGAGATTACGAATAATTTCCATTGTTTCATAGGGAGAGCTTTTAAAAACCCATCCTGCTGATATATTTTTTAACAGAAAATAATGTAAAAAACTTATGGATTTGAGTCAGCAATAAAATTTCAATATTATGATTTTTAAGACAAAAAATATTTTTATCTTTTTATGTTGATTTTAAAATGCACTTAATTATCATTTTTAGTAATGAATGGCGGAGTGAAAAGGTAAGACTTTTTCATGCATTCATCTTGAGTCGGGGAAAGGGAATGGAGAATATATTTAATTAAATCATAGCTTTGATGTGAAAGCGAAGAGGAAATCACCCAAAATAGAAACAATTCTCTTATGTAACGCCACCCTCAATTTCGGGCGGCGCAATCAATCTATTACTTACTGAGCACGACCTTTACTAAAATATAAATTTTTCATTGCGCGAAATAAAATAAAAAATATCAGCCATGCAATGACAAGCCCTTGATCGCTTTATCAACCGCTTTCTTCGGGCCACGTAGTGCGATACCCACCAGATTCAGGTTATCAGCATCTTCGGCGAGGAATACTTCGCGATTAGCCGCATCATGGCCGGTGGAAAACATGGCGTACACATAAGGGATGATGGTCAGTTCGCGCTCCAGTCCCTGACGATGGGCGCGTTGCAGTCCTGGCAGATCACCGGCAAACACCAGCATCGGCTGCCCGGCCATATTGCCGTAATGACGTCCGCGAGCATCAACATAAGCTTCACCCATCATTTCTGGCGCAGCCGAGGCAATCCCGGTGGCAAGAAAAGCCACCACATTCAGCCGCTGCCAGGTAGCTAAATCATCACGCACGATCAGGGCGATTTTAGTATCAAACATCTGCAACAACTCTCCGTTTGGGTCAAAACCCTATCATAAGCAAGAGAGTGGCAGGCGGTCTGGAACGTTTGTGCACTGGCGCTGATAAGAAGCGGGTGTCATCCGATAAGCACGCTGGAACCAGCGGCCAAGGTGGCTCTGGTCAGAAAAACCCACCTGCGAGGCGACCTGGGCTGGCTCGACGCCCTGCGCCAGCAGATTGCGTGCGCTACCCAGCCGTAAGCGCACCAGATAAGCATGGGGGGACTGTCCAAAGGCTTTTTTGAACTGACGTGTCAGGCGGAAACGATCGATGCCCGATAACCGCGCCAGTTCCTCCAGGCCGATATCTTCCGCCATAAAATCATGCAGATAATCACGCAGCAACTGCATCGGTGCCAGTGCTGCGTTGTACGGTATCCCCGGACGGGGATCCAGGTGCCGTGACAACATGGTCAACAGATGATCAAGGCTCTGGTCACGCGCCAGTCGCCCTTCTGCGTGATGCACTGCGTACCATGCCTGCTGAATGGCGCTGGCGAGCAGCGCGTCGTCGTTCAGGGTCGAGCGAAAGACCGCTTCTATATTGGCAATATCACCTAAACCACGCCGCTGCATCATCTGCGCCACCCACGCCTGCGGCAGGTAAAGCATCACATAGGTGAAGCCTGCGGTATCCGGGGCATGGCCATCATGCACCGCACCCGGCTCGATCAGAATCGATCGCCCCGGTGTGCTGGTATGCAGTGCGCGGTGGCAATTAAAGCGCTGCAAACCCTGCTGTGTCACCCCCACCAGCAACTCGTCATGATCATGAGGATCGTAAGCATGTCCGCAAAAATGGGCATTCACGCTTTCAATACCGGTTTCGTCATCGCGGCGAAAATCGACCCAGTCTTTGCTACTGGCGTTAACGATTTTGGCTGACATAACGACTCCTGGCTGGTGCAACACTAAAGAAACAAACTATATCAGGCCGGATAACAGCCACCAACTATTGGCCGCCCGCCCCCAACTCACGCAGCCAGTGAATCATCGCTTCACTCCCTGGCTGGCTCAGGGTGCGCTGTGGCCAGGCAAGAAAATAGGGTTTGCTGAGGGGCAGACAAAGCTCATCAATCACCACCAGATCACCCCGGGCCAGCTCCGCTGCGATCAGCCGTCGCTGCCCCAATAGCAGTCCGACACCGGCCACTGCGGCATCAATCGCCAGTGAGGTCAGATTGAAACTAAATGCGGGTTGCGGCACCGGTTCGTCCATGCCTTTGGCCTGAAACCAGCTACGCCAGTCAGGCAGAAAACGCCCTTCGTTGCCCCAGTCGAGGTGGATTAACGGCGCATGGTTAAAGAGATCGTTGGCAGCAAAACGCTTTAATAAGGCCGGGCTGGCAACCGGCAGCACTTCATCATGGAACAACCACTGTTTATCCAGCTGCGGATAACGGTCTTCTCCAAAGCAGATAACAAAATCGGCCGGTATGGCGGTGAAATCAACCTGGGCATGGGTGCCATGGAGTGACAAATCGATATCAGGACAATGGGTGCGCCAGGTTGCCAGCTGTGGCAATAACCATTTGGACGCCAGCGCAGGTAATGCATACACCGTCAGCCTGGGGGCACTGGCCGCATGGCGGATGTTCTGCTGCCCGAGGTGTAAAATATCAAAGGCTTCGGTGACATAGCGTAAATATTCCTTCCCGACTTCAGTCAGCATCACGCCACTCTGCGTGCGCAAAAACAAAGCGCTGCCCAGTTGCTCTTCCAGCTGGCGAATCTGCTGGCTGACCGCCGCCGGTGTTAACGCCAGCTGGGCAGCCGCTTTTGCCAGGCTGCCCAGTTCGGCGGCCACTTTAAATGACTGGATGACGCTGATTTTTGGCAACCGTGGCGATTGTGCAGGCATTAAGTCTTCCTTATCAGGGTATTAAGTATTTATCGTTACACAGCTTTGCAGGCCACAGTTAGAGTAACATCACACCTGCTAACCATGAGAATTGTTGCTATGTCTGGCTCCCTTGTTCGTCTGGATCTGCATCCGCTGGCCGATCACGACTGGCGTCAACGCTGTCGTGAGCAATTAAACCAATCTGGCGCGCTGGTTCTGCGTCAGTTTTTACTACCCGCGGCATTGCAGGCGATCATTAATGAAGGTGATGCGCAACGCCATCTGGCTTACCACACCCGCAGCAAACATAATGTTTATCTGATGAAGCCTGATGAGGCTTTCAGCCCTGAGCATCCGCGTAATCGTGATGTGATCAGTACCAAAGGTTGTATCACCGATGATGCCATCGCTGCTGAATCACCACTGCGTCAGCTTTATAATGATGCCCTGTTCAAAAGTTTCCTGTGTGAGGTGCTGGGTGAAGAAGCGCTGTATCCCTACGCTGACCCCCTTTCCTCCATCAACCTCCACTACGCGCCTGACGGCCAGGAACTGGGCTGGCACTTCGACAACTCCTCATTTGCCATCACTTTGTTGGTACAGAAACCACTGGCTGGCGGCGTATTTCAGTACGTAAAAGATTTGCGGGATGCTGATGCCGGTGAGATGAACTTTGCGGGTGTCGAGGCTGTGCTGGATGAACGCCAGCCGGTTGAGGCGCTGGCGATTGATGCCGGTGATTTGGTGCTCTTTCGTGGTCGTAATTCCCTGCATCGCGTGACCCCTACCGAAGGGGATGTCACGCGGATGCTGGCGGTGCTGGCGTACAACACTCAGCCGGGTATTGCCTTATCCGAAACAGCACGTATGACGTTTTACGGCAGGCTGTGAAATCAGGGCGTGTCCGTCAGGGCACGCCAGCCGCGCAGAAAGATTTGTTGCGTGCGGAAAGCCACTAACGCACGCCAGTCAGCATCGCTGGGCCAGAATCCCTCCACCAGTTGCTGCTTGATAGCCTGACCTGCCGCACTGGCAGGTTCACCATACAAATGCAGCCAGTGATCTTCCCGTACCCGTTGGTGCATCTCTTCCCCCACGTAAGTCCCGCATTCCACCACCAGCGGCAAAATTCGGGTGTCGGCGAGCGTCGTCAGCAGGTATTGCGACAGATAACCCGTCGCCGTCGCGGTAACGCCTGTCGCGCTGTCACGTCCAGCCCCGGTAAACAACAACGTCAGCCATTCACCGTAAATTGCCTTACCCCAGTCATGTACGGCATAACGCTGCTCCGCAATGGACAGCAGCATCGGATGCCCCCAGGCCCCGGCCCCGGTATGCAGATCAAAACTGATGATGGTTTTCGCCAGCGTAAGATGCTGATCGATGATGGCCGCCATCGTCTGATGCGACCAGGACGGCCCGTGACCACCAAAGAAGAAACCTTCGGCAGTCGCGTACTGCCCAGCTTCCACTACGCGTTTTACCGCCTGCCAGCCAACGCTCCCGAGCGCTTCAGCCAGTTGCCGATCGGCACTGCCACGGTCACCATGATAAATACCGTGCCACTGGGCATAATCCGGGTTGGCAGGGACCGGTTGGCTAAAATCGATAAAATTACGGTTGAGGTCAATATTGTCTTCGTTGACACGCCGCAGATGGGCCGCTCCCCAGGGATTCAGCAGATGGACCAGCAGCACTGCGGTATCCGCAGGTAATGTCTTTTCATCCAGCGTATCGAGCCAGGCAATCTGGCAATCCGAGCCATAGTAGCCTTCAACACCGTGAGTACCGGATACCACCAGCATCAGACGTGATGCGGCGACCGGGCCAAGTCGCGCCACGTCGGTGTAGAGATTTTCCCCCTGCGGGCCAGGCAGAGGATGTGGGTAAGACGTAATCACAGCACCTTTGCTCTCCGCAGTTGCCAGAAAGCGCGCACGCTGAACGCTGTATTGGGGTAATGACATATTTTCAGACTCCTGCGAATCGTCATGCCGGGATAATCAGGGATAAACCTTGAATTTAAAGTATTTTTTGGTCAGCTGATCATAGGTGCCGTTTTTATGAATCTTTGCCAGAGCCGCGTTGATCATCTTCAGGTTTTCTTCATCCCCTTTACGCAACGCGATACCCACACCGTCGCCAAAAATCTTTTTATCGACCAGCGTGCCTTTGATGGCGTAGTCCTTGCCTTCCGGTTTGGTCAGGAATCCCTGTTCAGCGGAGACGGCATTGCTCAGGCTGCCATCCAGACGACCGGCCAGCAGATCAGGGTACACCTCCATCTGATTCGGATAGGAGACCACATTGACCCCTTCCGGTGCCCATTTGGTTTTGGCGTAAGTTTCCTGGATGGTGCCCTGCGCCACCCCGATGGTTTTGCCGCGCAGGGAGGCAATATCGGTCGTCAGCTTGCTGGCTGAGGGTGCCAGCAACGCACTCGGCGTGTTATACAGCATGTCGCTAAACGCCACCTGTTGACGACGTTTATCGGTCATCGACATCGCTGACAGGATGGCATCGAATTTCTTCGCCTGCAGGGCAGGAATGCTGCTGTCAAAACCCATCTCCACCCACTGGCACTTCACCTTTGCCTGGGCGCAAATCGCATTACCCAAATCAATATCAAAACCCTGGAGTGAACCATCAGCCGCTTTGGATTCAAACGGTGGGAAGGTGGGATCAACACCAAAGCGCAGGGTTTGCTGCGCCAGAGCAACCTGGGTAAACGCAGTAAGCGAAAGCAGCAACGCGAGGGACAAGTTCTTTTTCATGTTATCTCCGGAATGCAGGTGAGTTTAAGCACGACACTCAGATTAAATAACATGCGGCCTGCCTTCTCACCAGAAAATAGACAACATTCATCCAGAGTAAAATCTTATATTATTTAATGTGTTAGAGAATTCTTTATACGGCATTAATTTTTTCTTAATACCTCAGTTATCAGGCCATGCCGCATGTACCAAAGATGTTTACCGATTAGCACACCACCCGGATCACACTTTTATCATTATCTATTCAGTCATATTTCAGAATGCAGTTTTACCGTTAAGAGATAATACACCTATTTATATCGCCGACCGCATCTCAAGTCAGGCGGACAAATTACATCACCAATCAGGAAAGATTATGATCACAAACTCAATTCAATCAACATCTCCAATAACACCGTCGTCTTCAGGTGAGAACAACCCACCTCCCGTCGTCCCTGTAAAGATTGATAATGTTGGAACACTTCCCGCTTCAATGGCTACTACACCCAGGGAAGCTATGGAGGTGGATAGTGTTCCGGTGCAGAATGACGTCACCCCCGAAACATTTGTGGCTTTTATGAATAAGCGAAAATCCACGACACCCACCCCAGCGACATTTCGTAATATTAAATTTTCACCTTATGCGGAGTACAACCCCAGAGAATACCGAGGGCCACTGCACTTCAAGAATGATACGTTTATCGATATGGAATTATATTGCTTTAACATTAGCAAGGATATGAATGTTAAATTCAATGATTGCATGATCGGAACGGGAGAACATAAATTAAGCTGGTTAAAAGTAGACTTAGGAAAAACCAACTGGCAGGGTTCTACCATCGATGGTTCATATAAAGGCTCAAGATCAGAGATCAAATCGTGTTATTTTTCTGACGCAGATATGTCTCAATGTACATTGAAAAATTTTAGAATTTATGATAGCGATACCAGGTTGATTGCGGGGGCTAAATTTACTGATTCCACCATGATAAATATGGCGTTTGAAGGTTTTCGAGGTTTGGACGACATAAGTTATTATAAATTTGAAGATACCAGCTTTCGTAATATGCAAGCCACCAATCTGACATGGGATGCAGTACAATGTGCCAAAAACGTTGATCTGATCAATGCGAAAATAACCAAATTTTCACCGCTGGGAGGAACCGAATTTACCGATGCAAGATTTGGCATTTACCAAAAACGTATGATTACAATCAACCCGGCAATGTTTAACGATGTGAGAAAGATTGATCCCTATCTCGACAACATAAATAATGTAGCGTTGGGCGCACTTTTTTTACACACCCTTGACTCGATACCTGACAAGACCGTGAAGCATGATTTCGCTGAACAGCTCATTCAGATGATAAAACATGAACCGGTATTGTCAGTCATTTATGCCAACTCGATAACTCTGCGACAATCCATCATTACCCATTTGGCTCATTCGGATTATGACACATCCCCTAAGATTCAGAATTTTATAACAACCGAGTTGTTAAAAGAAGGCAATGACATCCTTATTCCTGAGAGTTTGCGACCCTCTATGTATCGTGCTCTTTGTGCGCTCGAAGATAGCGAACTCCTTGGTCGTCAATTTATTGTCAATCAGTTAATCGCCGAATATCCTTCATTGAAGGAGAGGTTCTATCAGGTAACACCGATTAAGGAATTCGTTAAGTATTTAGAAAATGAAAAAACGACGACGGGTGGGAATTCAGTCTATCATATCTTCTATAATCCGGATGATATGAAAACCGCTTTATATCTTCCCGTCACGGAATATAAAAAGTTAGTTGAAGCGAATCAGGTACCACAGCAGTTTTCCTTTTTGCAATACAGGGCGGGCGAAGAAAACAGGGTTATTGAGGAGTCAGCTACCGTAGAACGTCAAAGCCGTGTTCTGTCTGAGTTCCCGGCATTGCATAGTCTATGGAGCCGTGCCGATGGTCTCTTCACACCAGTCGTCCATTCTCTGTTCGAACGTAGTAACACATTGGATGCAGGACAGGCTGCACGAGCACAGCAGATCAAAAATCAGATGATTTCAATGTTCAAGCATAAGTCTTATCGGACAAGAAGATTAGACTTAAAAAATGACGCAAATTTACTAAGCGAGATGTTTGCTCCTTTTTATATTGATGGGCCGAATGCCGACAATGCGCGCTGGCAGCTGGTAGAATTAATGCAACGGGAATTGTCGCCAAAAATAAAACAATTCCCGGGACACGAACAGAAAACCATCGCGATCGTGTACTTAATAAGAACGTTGTCTGATATTTTCTATACGCGTTATTGTACAGTGACAGACAAATCTCCTTATGCCCCTCGACAGCTCACCCTAAAACTGATTGAGGACCTTAAGGCTTTTGCACCTGAAGCCATTTCTGAAGACGAAGCGGCGTTGTGGACTAGCCTGCTGATGCCAAAATCAGAAAATGAATTATCCAGTTCTGTGGCATTAGCTCGCAGGATGGATAGCTACCAGATATCCGGGAGATATGGTGAGGAAATGAATAAAATAATGCAACTTTACTATCCTCTAAGTTAACTCACTTCCCGGTTATATGCTCCTTTTCCGCTGAGGAAAAGGAGCACGCCGGCGCGATATCTCACATCTTTCAGGAAAGATATTATGTCCGATATGTCTGTTAATGTTATACCCTCCCCCCCGGTAAGCTCATCAGAAGACCTTCAGCCCGGAGCGCTATCTCTCCCGGTAATCAATAATACTTCAGCGCGCCCCTCATCAAATGCGCCATCAGTCGTTAATATCCTGCATGCTGACAACGTCACTGAACTGAAAGATATTACCGGCGAGACCTTTATTGATTATATGCATAATATCCGGCCTCATGATCAACGTCCCAGAACTTTTCGCGGCCTGGGTTTTGGCTATGAGAAAAGTTTTAAACCTGGTGCTTTTTATGAACCACTGATATTTAATGGTGACACTTTTATCGATTTAAAATTCGATAATCATTATGTCACCAGCCGGATGGAGATGAATAACTGCCTGATTAAAGCGGAAAAGCATAAATTTTTGTGGGCCGGAATGGCTCTTAAAAACACCAGTATGGATGGAACAATCATCGATGGATTATACCAGGGAGAACAGGGCATCCTCAGATGCTGTGAATTTTCATATACCACCATGGTAAATTGCAAACTGAAAAATCTTGTGATCTTTGATGATCGTTCACATTTGATGGAAGGGGTGGATTTTTCCAATAGTGAATGGCAAAACGTGAAAATCTCAGGAGGATTTCAATGTGACTTTGGGCTTGAAGATATCAGTTTCAGGAAAGTAAAAGCAACAGATTTTGCTCTCGACAACGTTGATTGCCGGAGGAATGTGGACTTTACTGATATTAACATCGATAAATTTTCCCCGTCAGGCAGGTGCAACTTATCAGGGATAAACTTTGGTGATTATCAGCCTGGTTCAATTACCATTAACCCTGAAATGTTTGCTTCCCTCAGAGATATCGACCTTTATCTGGACAGTATTAACAACACTGAAAGTGGCGCGTTATTTTTTAAAATACTTGCCACACTTAAAAATAATGTCGTTCGTTGTGATTTTGCCGAACAAGTGATCGCGATGCTCAATGGAGATAGCTTACTGGCAGAAACATTTAATCATTCCACCACATTGAAATTATCATTCATTAGAGAAATGACCAATAATTGTTATGCCGACTCGACAATTATCAAAGATTTTATCGATCGTGAGTTATTGCGTCACAGCAAGAATGCATTGCTTTCGGACTCCCCACATGCCGATCTCTCTGAGCTATTCATGAAATTGAAGGAAGAGGAATTCCTTGATTATCAGTTCCCGATAAACCAGCTCATTAAGTCTAACAGCGAGCTAAGGGACAAATTTTATCGACAAACACCGATTAAGGATTTTGTCAGTTATATAGAAAATGAAATGATGTTGGAAGATGCCGATGCACCACATCAGATTTTCTATAATCCTGATAATAAGACCGCCCTCTATCTTCCGGCAGAGGATTTCATCGGCCTGCTCTACGCCAGCCAGACACCAGAGCGCTACGCATTGTTGCGCTACCAGGAGGAAAAAACCGTTACAGATATCCCCGCTGGACTAACGAATATCAGCAGCGTGCTGGAAGTTTTCCCTAAGCTGCATTCCCTTTGGAGCCGGTCCGGCGGCATTATGACTCCGGTGATTCGTTTTCTGTTTTCCCATTCTTCCGGCCTTGAAAGTCTGCAAAAGGACAGGGCTACAGAGATTGAAAACCATATGGTTTCCCTGCTGATGCGCAAAGTTGCTGTATCCACGAAACTCATAACAGCAGCCGACGAATCTCTGTTATGCGAGATACTGGAGCCTTTTTATCGCGCTGAAACTGATGAGGACAGAAATAAAGCCAAAGCACTGCGTTGGCAACTGATTGAAGTTGCTCAACATCGGCTGGCACTGAGCCGCAAGAAGTTCTCTGATGCTGAGCAAAAAATTATCGCCGGGATGATCATCATACGTATGCTGGCAGACCTGTTTTCCACCCGTTTTTATGCAGAGGAAGAGGTTTCGGCCAATGCCCCACGCCAGCTGGCAAGGGATTTGATCGATGATATCCAGCAGTTTCGACCCGATATGATTAATCCCGTTGATGCGGATGAGTGGAAGGAACGTCTGATGCCGCAATCAGGTAGTACCTACACCTGCTCTGCCATTGTGGTAGATATTGTCGCCAGCTACAAAATACCTGGCGAACGCGGTGCAGAAATGAATAAGGCCATCAGGCTCCATTATCCTCTGACGTAATCATCGCTTCCGCGATTTATCGCGCGTCTTTTAAAACAGCGCGATAAATCGCGCTGTTACGGAACGTATTTGAATCGTCAAATAAAGGTAAAAATCTCTTCGCGCGGCAGACGTGATTTCGGCAGTGCCGCGTTGAAATCTTCTTCGCTACGGTAGCCAAGCGAAACCAGTACCACGCTGGTCAGCCCTTTTTCACGCAGTCCCAGCGCCTGGTCCAGCGCACGTTGATCAAAACCTTCCATCGGCGTGGCATCAATACCCTGCATCGCAGCGCCCAGCAGCAGGCCACCCAACGCGAGGTAAACCTGTTTTTCCATCCATTGCGGAATATCGCGTTGTTCGTAACGGTGAATATCGACATAGCCACGACGGCTCTTATCCTGACCAGCCTTAGCCTCCGGCTTCAGAAAGCGACCGTCTTTCTCTTCCTGCGCCAGTACATTTTGTAAATGCGCTTCGTCGAGATCGGTACGCATGCACAGCGCGATAACGTGCGAGGCATTGAGCACTTTAGGGCCGTTATAAACAAAGGGGCCTTGTGTTGATTGCGCGATCAGCTCGCGACCGGCAGCGGTCGAGGCCACCACAAAGTGCCACGGTTGCGAATTCACCGATGAAGGGCTGTTGCGCAGCACATGCAGCAGGGTTTCAATCTCGCTGTCCGGCAGGCTTTTACCGGAAGTAAAGGCTTTCACCGTGTGGCGACGGACCACAGCATCATTCAGCGTCATGTTTTTCTCCAGAACAGTAACGGGTTATGTGGCAATACGATATCCGCCTCGCTAACTCACGGGTTAACGATTTGTGTTTCAATACGTTAAAAGCCGCTCAGCACAATTTTTCCGCGCGCCCGGCCACTCTCGATTAAGGTATGGGCCTTACGCAGGTTGCTGGCGTTGATGGTGCCATGATGTTCACCAGCGGTGGTTTGCAGGGTGCCATCATCAATCAGCGCGCTCACCTGTTGCAGGATGTCATGCTGGCGTTGCATGTCGGCGGTATGAAACAGGGAACGGGTAAACATCAACTCCCAGTGCAACGAGATCGCTTTGCGCTTCAGCGGCACAACATCCAGCGTTTCAGGATCATCAATCAGCGCCAGCTTACCCTGCGGGGCCAGCACATCAATCAGCTGCGGGTAGTAGCTATCGGTATGCGTCAGGCTGGCGACATAACGTACGTTGCTAATACCCAGCGCCTTCAGTTGCTCACCCAGCGGAAGTTGATGATCAATCACGTGGTCAGCCCCCAGTGAGCGCACCCATTCCGCCGTTTCAGCACGGGATGCCGTCCCTATTACCGTCAGGCGGGTGAGTTTACTGGCAAGCTGGGTAAGCATTGAACCCACACCGCCCCCTGCGCCGATGATCAATAGCGCGGCGTTATCCTCAGCCTTGATTTCAAGGCGATCAAACAGTAATTCCCACGCGGTTAACGCGGTGAGAGGCAGCGCGGCAGCATCAGCATCATTCAATGATTGCGGCTTATGACCGGCGATACGCTCATCCACCAGCCCATACTCGGCATAGCTACCGGGGCGGGTGATATCACCGGCGTAATAAACTTCATCACCTGGCTGAAACAACGTCACCGCCTCGCCCACCGCTTCCACCACACCCACCGCATCCCAACCCAGAATCCGCGGTTTATCGGTTGGTGCACCGGCACGTACCTTGGTATCGACCGGGTTAACGGCGATGGCATTGATTTTGACCAACAGGTCACGATCGCCCGGCTGGGGTTTGGCAACATCAAGGTCATACAACGCATTTTCATCAGAAATCGGTAAACCATTCTGGCTGTAAACAATGGCTTTCATCGGTCAGTCCTTATATCTCAAGGGGTTCATGGAATGACGATAAGCCTACGCTGCCCCATCCTTGCGAAAAACATCACTTGCCGGTGAACACTTTCACTTTTAGAGTGAAAATCCGCTGTCGCTGGGGAATTGAAATGATCAGACTGGAAGATGTGACGTTATTTGTGCGTTCCGCTGCGCTTGGCAGCTTTTCTCGCGCTGCACGTGAGGCTGATCTGCTGCCAGGCCAGGTCAGCGCGGCCATTCAGCGTCTGGAACGGGAGCTGGATAAACGGTTATTTGCCCGATCCACTCGCAGCCTGCGTCTCACCGCTGAAGGGGAAAAGTACCTGCCCTACGCCCAGGAGATGCTGGCGCTGATGCAGGCCGGTGCCGAAAGCCTGCAAAGCCATGAAGATGCGTTATCCGGTGAACTGAAAATCGCGCTGCCATCGGATATCGGGCGCAATATCGTACTGCCGTTGATTACCGAATTTTGCCGCCAGCATCCGGCGCTGTCGGTGCGTCTCTTCCTCTCTGATCAAATCAGCGATGTATTTCGTGATCCGGTGGATATCGCCATTCGCTACGGCAAACTGGATGACAGCAGTTACGTTGCTCTGCCGCTGGCCGAAGATAATCGCCGGGTGATGGTAGCCTCACCGGCCTGGCTCGATCAGCATGGCCGTCCGGAAACGCTGGAGGATATTGCGCGGCATAATTGCCTGCTGTTTGTGATGAACGGCCATGTGTACGACAAATGGACCTTTCCCCAGGAAGGGATGCGCCGCCAGATTACGGTTAAAAGCCGTCTGCTCTGTGACGACGCGGATGTCGCCCGCCGCTGGGCGGTTGCTGGGATGGGCATCGCTTATAAATCCTGGCTTGATGTGTGTGACGACGTGCGAGAGGGACGGCTGGAAGTGGTGCTGCCACAGCAACCTGGTGAAAGCACCCCACTGCATCTTATCTGCCCGCATCGCAAACAATTTTCCCCGGCCATCCGGGCATTGCATCAGCTGTTGCGCACCCATCTGCGCGCGCTGACCGCGCAGCTTTCAGCTTAGTTTGCCTCGAATCTGCGATAAATCGCGCCGCTACCCATCCGTGCCAACAGCGTAGCGGCGCGATTTATCGCGCGCCTTTTATGTCACAGTGTTACATCTGCACCTGTTACAACTGTATCACTGCGACATTCTCCCTGATAACACCATCCTTTAAATTCATATAGTTACCCTCCCCATCGGACTGGCACAGTTTTCGCTATAGCCACGCTGAGCTTCTGCACCGGCCACCTTTGGTGGCAATGGACAGAAATAATGCCAGCCTCAAGGAGAACATAATGAAAGCGGCACGTTGGTATAAAGCACGCGACATTCGCGTCGATGACATTGAAGAACCCCAGGTCACAGCCGGAAAAGTCAAAATCAAAGTCGCATGGACCGGCATCTGCGGCAGCGATCTGCATGAATACATCGCGGGTCCGATCTTCGTCCCGGTAGAAAAACCGCACAAAATCAGCCATGACATTGCGCCGATTGTTCTCGGTCATGAGTTTTCGGGTCAGGTGGTTGAGGTTGGTACAGGTGTCACTAAAGTCAAAGTTGGCGACCGCGTGGTGGTCGAGCCGATTCTCTCCTGCGGCGAATGCCCGGCCTGCCGTGAAGGCAAATATAACCTGTGTGGTGACCTCGGTTTCCACGGTCTGTCCGGTGGCGGCGGTGGTTTCGCCAGCTATACCACAGTGGCAGAACATATGGTGCATCGCATGCCGGACGCCCTTTCTTATGAACAAGGTGCGCTGGTGGAACCTGCTGCGGTGGCGTTACATGCGGTGCGCATGAGCAAGCTGAAAGCAGGCGACAAAGCGGCGGTATTTGGTGCCGGCCCGATTGGTTTGCTGGTTATCGAAGCGCTGCGCGCCGCCGGTGCCGCTGAGATCTACGTAGTGGAACTCTCCCCGCAACGTGCGGAGAAAGCGCGCGAACTGGGCGCAAAAGTGGTCATCGATCCGAGCAAAGAAGATGCCGTGGCGAAAATTCGCGAGCTGAGCGATGGCGGCGTTGATGTGGCCTATGAGGTGACCGGCGTACCGGTGGTGCTGAAACAGTGTATCGACAGCACCAACTACGAAGGAGAGACCGTTATCGTATCTATCTGGGAAGGTGAAGCCGCATTCCACCCGAACAAAGTGGTACTGAGCGAGCGTAGCATCAAAGGCATCATCGCCTACCGTCATATTTTCCCGGCAGTGATGGAGTTGATGGTGCAGGGTTATTTCCAGGCTGACAAACTGGTGACCAAACGCATTGAGCTGGCTGATCTGGTCGAGCAGGGTTTTGAAGCGCTGGTGAAAGAGAAACAGCAGGTCAAAATTCTGGTACGTCCACCGCAGTAATGTTAATCGGGCCAGCCTGGCTGGCCCGTCTTTAATGCCGTTCCGGCAGCTGAATAGCGAATCTTTGCAGACGACGGTATAACGTCATGCGGCTGATACCAAGCTGGCGCGCGGCTTCACTCATATTCCAGCGCACAGCGCGTAACTGCTGGATCAGTTGTCCCGCCTCACTTTGCGTCTGATCAGGCTGCTGTGCCGCCTGAAGCGTATCGGGCAGATCGCCCAGCTGAATTATTCCTGACTCACACATTGCCAGCGCATACTGCAACGCATGATTTAACTCGCGCAGGTTACCCGGCCAGCGATAGCTGTTCAGGACAAGGCGCGCCGGGTCACTGAGTTGTGCGCGCCCGGCAAGGAGTTTATCAACCAGCCAGTTGATATCGGTACGGTCACGCAGCGGCGGCAGCGTTATGCAGGCCCCCTGGAGACGATAGAGCAGATCTTCACGGAACAGCCCCTGAGCCACACGTTGCGTCAACGCATGGTGCGAAGCGGAGATCACGCGGATATCCACCTTCTGTGGCTGACGAGCCCCAATCGGCAGTACCTCCTGCTCGGCCAGCACCCGCAGCAGACGCGTTTGCATCTCCAGCGGCATATCACCGATTTCATCGAGGAACAGCGTGCCACCCTGCGCGGCCTGAATCAGCCCGCTGCGCGCTTTACTACCCGCACCGGAAAAACTCCCCGGCAGATGACCAAATAACTCGCTTTCAATCAGGCTGGCCGGAATTGCCGCGCAGTTCACTGCGATAAATGGACCGTTACGGCGGGTGCTGGCCTGATGAAAGGCGCGGGCAAAATACTCTTTCCCGCTACCGGTTTCGCCCTGAACCAGCAGATGCAACGGAGCATCCAACAGGCGCGTTGCTCGGCGTAATTGCTGCGCCAGTTGTGCATCGCCACCGGTTAACGCCGCCAGTTCAGCGGATATCGTCACATTCTTCGTTGCAGGAGAGGATGCCGCTACCCGTACCGGAGATAAAGTTTGCGCATAGAAACGTCGCTGCCCGTGTATATCCTCCAGCTGCTGTGTCTGCAACAACTGCTCGAGCGAACGATCAAATAACGTTGATACCGATAATTCAGTTGGTCGTTGCCCGGCCTCCAGCCAACGGCGGGCTGCCGGATTTAACCCCACCAGTTGGCCGTTGCTGTCAAACGCCAGTAAAAACTCCGGCTGTACATCGGCCCATGCCGGATTGCTGCTGAGTTTCAGCACCCAATCGTGACGGTGACGATGCAACAGCCAGGCGTTCTCGATCTGCTGCGCCTGCTGCCGCGCCAGCTGCATGACCAGATGCTGGCTGGTACGTGGCTGTGGGGAGGTAAGCGCAGAAATATCCAGCACCGCTTGCAAATCGCCCTGTGAATCGAACAGCGGCACTGCGCTACAAGTCAGGGGGATATGGGTGGCGTCAAAATGTTCGGTTTGATGGATGGTGATGGCTTCCCCCGTCGCGAGGGCGGTGCCGACGGCGCAGGTGCCGGAGAGCGCTTCTGACCACTGCGCCCCGAGGAACAATCCAGCGCGACGCAGGCTGATTTCTGCGTTGGTATCGCCGAGATAATCCACCGCCACGCCCTGCGCATCGGCCAGCAGCAGAATGTAACCGGCAGGGGCAATCTGTTGATATAACCGTTGTAAGCCATGCTGCGCCACGTAACGCAGTTCTTCCAGTTGCTGACAATGTTCACGCAGCTGATGGGCGGGCAGGATGCGCGCTTCCTGCATACGACTGGGATCCAGACCGTGTCTTGTGACACAGCGTAACCAGGATGCCTGCACCGCATTATCCTGCGGAGTCAGCATATTTGCCGCACCCGCCTGTTCGACGCTGGTAACCACGTTGGCGATATGCTCGCGCTGGCTCAGATTCACAATCCCTCTCCTTCCTGGCACCCTGGTTAAGTGGAATCACAGCATAGCGAATTAACACCTAATTAACAGATCTGGCATGGAAAAATGTCGCGTTGTCGCCACGGGCGTGAAATGGGGGCTTAGCCGAAGGCTTTTGTAGCAGCGCAATTATTGCGCGATAAATCGCGCCGCTACAACGTCCTGCTATCAGGAATTATCAGGTTTGCTCGCTGCTGTTTCGCTAAACGACGGTTTCTGTTTGCTGACAGAATAAACCACGTTTTTCGCGCTGTTCGGGTCTGTCGTCACGTCAACTGATTGAATGGTCACACGACCAAAGCCAAACAGTGTCTGGACGTAACCACCCACCTTATGTTTACCCGCCGCAACATGAACCTGCTTCTCTTCACCTTTCGTCAGCAGACCTGCATCCTGACCATCAACCGTCACATAGATGGCAGAGCCGTCATCGGTACGCGTCACTTCATGAGTGATATTGATCACTGTCGGGCCCTGATCAAACGGCGATGCCATGTTGTCATTCTCAATCGGAGCCGGAGTGGCAGCGGTGACAGCAGCTGTAGTATCAGCAGCATGATGAGCACAACCGGTAAGCAATGTTGCGGCCATCAGGCCAGCCAGCGAGTAACGTAAAAGCATCGTGACGAAAAACCTTTTTCTGAAAGATAAAGGCGTATTTTAGCGCGCGACCATCAGTGATGACAGTCACACAATTCCAGTATTTTCCGAAATCAGCCCCTGTTCAGCCCCTGCGCCGCACGCAATGCAAAAAAGGCGGCGATATTAGCGCCGCCAGGGAAGTCAGCAACAGGTTATTGCAACGAATACCTTGCCATCGGTGCCACCTGCTGGATTAATCCATTGGCTTTCATGTATTCAGCAAAGGCCTGATAGCGTTGCGTATCCAGTGTGGCGCTATGGCTGGCGAAATAAGGCAACGTTGCCTGCCATGCCTGATGATTCAGCGGGGTGTTCAGCTCAGGATATTGCTTAATAAAGGCCTGCCAGGCTTGTTGCGGATGCGCACGCAACCAGGCTACGCCCGCATCCAGCCCGCGCAGAAAGGCCGGGATACGCGGGTCCTGTGCCGCAGTTTTCTGGTTTGCCAGAATGATCAATTCATCGTAAGCCGGTACACCGAAATCTTCTGGCTTAAATACCACCGGGTTCGCGCCCTTATTTTTCAGGTCGATCAACTCATAGTTGCGATATACCGTCATGGCTCCATCAATTTTGTGCGTCAGCAACGCAGATTCCGCATCCATATTCAGGTTGATCAGTTTGACCGAGTCCGCATCTACGCCCTGTGATTTCAGCATGTTGCGAATCGCCACATCCTCAAAACCTGGAATGGCATAACCGAGCGATTTTCCGGCAAAATCCTTCAGCGAATGGATATCAGGGGACACCGTGGTCAGGGTATTCAGCGGCTGATTGATCAGCGTGCCCACACGGATCACCGGCACATCTTTATCCACCAGCGTGTAAAGCTGTGGTTGATAGCTGATAGCAAGATCGGCCTTGCCCGCCGCCAGCAGCAAAGGAACGGAGGCAGAATCCGCAGGCGCGATCATCTCAACATCCAGCCCTTCTTTTTTAAACGCGCCGCTGTATTGCGCAGCAAAAATGGCCGCATGATTAGGGTTCACAAACCAATCGAGCAGCAGACGAACCTTTTCATTGGCGTGGGCGACGCTGGTGGTTGCCAGCAGCAGCAAGGCGGTGATCGCAGTACGTAGGGTGTTCAAAGTGCATCCTTAGGTTAAGTGCCAGAGAGTTTTCTTGCGGATCAGGGCGACGCTACCGGACAGCAACAACGCCAGAATCAGTAACAACAACAACGCGGCAAAGCTGGTGGCGGTGTCCAGCCGGGCATTAGACTGCATCATCAGGTAGCCCAGCCCTTCGCTTGCGCCAACCCATTCGCCAATCACCACGCCAATCGGAGCCAGCACCACTGCCATCTGCAACCCGGAGAAGAACTGCGGCAAAGCGGCTGGCCAGCGTACCTGCCAGAAAATATGAAAACGCGAGGCATTCAGGGTTTGTGCCAGTTCCAGCCAACCTGGCGGAGTGCGGCACAGGCCGTCAAACAACGACAAACACAGCGGGAAAAACAGGATCAACGCCGCAACAACCACTTTGGAAGCCATGCCAAAACCCAGCCACAGCACCAGCAGCGGAGCCAGCGCGAAGACCGGTATTGCCTGGCTGGCTGTCACCAGCGGAAACAATGCGCGTCGCAGCATCGGACTGGCAGCCATTAGCACCGCCAGCAGGACGCCCGCCCCCACCCCCAGCAGCAACGCCAGCGCAATTTCCGCCAGCGTGTACAGCATGTGATGCCATAACAACTGGCGATATCTCCACAAGGCTTCCAGCACCGCCTCGGGGGCCGGCAGCAAAAAGTTGGGCACACCGCTGCGCCGCACCAGCAGCCAGCCGCACAGCAACACCACCAGCAGATAGACGGCGCTAAACAGATTCTTTTTCATCTTGATTCAATCGGGTAAAGAGATGGCCCTGCGCCAGCAACAGGCCTGCGTCGTCAATCGAGCGAGGTGCCACCCCGTCGGGTACCGGCCAGTGTTCAATACACAACGGCTGTCCACTGAGTAGCAAAATGTCATCGGCCATGCGGCAGGCTTCCAGCGGATCGTGCGTCACCAGCAGCACGGTTTTGCCGTGTAACAGGGTTGCCGTCAGCGTTTGCAGGCTGAGTTTGGTCATTACATCAAGGGTGGCAAAAGGTTCATCCATCAGCACCACTTCCCGTTGTGCGTAGAGGGTACGAGCCAGCGCCACGCGCTGACGCATACCACCCGACAGGGTATCAGGTCGTGCATCGGCGACATGAGCCAGTTTAACTTGCTCCAGCAGGTGCCGTGCGCGTTCAGGATCGGGTTTGTCACGCTGCAAACGCGCCGCCAGCATCACGTTATCCAGCACCGATAACCACGGATAAAGCAAATCCTGTTGTCCCATCCAGGCCACACTCGCCGCAACACCACTGATGCTGCCCTGCTGTGGCTGGAGCAAACCCGCCACCAGCCGCAGCAGCGTGCTTTTACCGATACCACTGCGGCCCAGCATCACCGTGGTTTTGCCGCCACGCAGGTGCAGATTCAGGTGCTGGCATAAAGGTTGCTCCCCCCAGCCAAAGCCAAGGTCATGCAGCGTAATATCCTGGCTCATGATCGATTCGCTGCCAGAATGGCCAGCTGCGCATAACCGCGCTGCGCCAGCGTCGTCGCAGCCTGGGCCGCGCGAATACCGCTGGCGCAGACCAGCACAATGCGTCGATCCTGTGGAGGCTGCCAGGTGTCAAGCTGGTGCGGCAGGATACGCTGCGCCGAGGCTGCCACACTGACCGGTGCTTCTTCACGGCTGCGCAGTTCCACAATGCAGTCCTGCGCGGTGAGTAACTGGGTATCAATAAAAGGCACCCAGGGCTGATCCGGCTCCGCCGCCCGATCGAAGCGAAACTGGCGAAAGTGCCAGTGCACAAAGTCACAATTCACCAGGCAACCAAGCGGCGAAGGCTCCAGGCCAATCAAGACGCTCAGCGCCATTTGCGCCTGCATCGCGCCAAGTGTCGCCACCGCAGGTCCCATCACCCCAGCGGTATTGCAGTTCGCGGCGCTGGTGGGTAACTGCGGGAAGACCGCGCGATAGCTGGGGGCCGCGCCACAAAATCCGCCCACGTAGCCCTGACGCCCTAACACCGAGGCACTGATCAACGGTATCCCTGCGGGATGGCAGGCATCCGATAGCTGATAAGTGACCGCAAAGTTATCTGCCGCATCAATGACCAGATCGATGTCACGCATTGCCTGCTGCACATTGCTGGCCGTCAGCGGCTGTGACACCGCATCCACCTGCACTTGTGGATTACGTCGCAGCAACGCACGCTGGGCACTGGCGACTTTTGATTGCTGCACATCCTCCATATCAAACAACGTCTGGCGATGCAGATTATGCAGCGCCACCGTATCGTCATCGTAGAGGCGGATAAAACCCACACCCGCTCCCACCAGCAGCGGTAGCAGCGTCGACCCCAGTCCACCTGCCCCCACCACCAGCACCCTGGCCTTCTCCAGCCGCTGCTGACCCTGCTCACCCATTTCCGGCAACATCGTCTGACGTTGATAGCGATCCATACAGGTTCTCCTCAGCAAAGATTTGCCAGACCAAAAACCGGGGTCGAGGGAACCGCCATATCGCGTTTCTCCATCAATCCGCCATCGCGTGCCGCTTTCCCGGCCTCAATCGCCTGACGGAACGCCGCTGCCATCCGCACCGGATCGCCCGCTTTCGCCACCGCCGTATTCAACAAAACAGCATCAAAGCCCAGCTCCATTGCCTGTGCTGCCTGCGATGGCGCACCAATGCCCGCATCAATGATCAGTGGGATATCGTTAAACCAGGCACGCATCGCCCGCAAACCCTCAATATTGCGCAGTCCCTGACCAGAACCGATGGGCGCGCCCCACGGCATCAACACTTCGCAACCGGCCTCCAGCAATTTTTCACCGACAATCAGGTCTTCCGTGGTGTAAGGGAAAACCTGGAAGCCCTCGGCGCACAGAATGCGTGCTGCTTCCACCAGTGCGAAGGGATCAGGTTGCAGCGTATCGGCATGGCCGATGACCTCCAGCTTGATCCACGGGGTGTTAAATAATTCGCGCGCCATCTGCGCAGTGGTCACCGCTTCCTGCACCGTGTGACAACCGGCGGTGTTCGGCAGTACGCGCATATCCAGCTGCGTCAGCAGTTCACGAAACGCGGCACCGGCGATGCCTTCGCGTCGCAGGCTGACGGTGATGATTTCACTGCCCGAGGCGGCGATCGCCTGTTGCAGAATCGCCGGGGAGGGATAACCTGCCGTGCCCAGTAAAAAACGTGATTGTGGTTCAAAGCCATAAAACATGATTTAGCCTCCCTGCATCGGTGATAACACTTCCAGCTGACAGCCTTCTTCCAGCAGCTGGTTGTCGTACTGTGTTCTGGGCACAAACATGCCGTTAAACGCGGTGGCGACACAGGCGGCATCAATTTGCTGCTCGCGTAGCAACTCGCTCAGGGTGCTGGCGGCAGTCAGCACCGGGTGACCGTTAAGCTGAATGTTCATAAAAGTGTTCCTCAGACAGGCGCTGCATCAGCTGTTCCGCCATCAGCGGTGCCAGCAGGAAGCCATGGCGATACATGCCGTTCAGATAAAAGGTGTCATTTTGATAGTGGATTTCCGGCAGATTGGCCGGATACGCCGGGCGCAGGCCGCTGGCGTTTTCAATGATGCGGGCTTCGGCCAGTGCCGGATGCAGGGTATAAGCCGCGCTGAGTAGCTCCATCATGGCGCGCGCACTGATGGCGCTGGCATCATGGCTTTCCACCATAGTGGCACCGAGCATAAAATGACCGCCACGACGTGGCACCAGATAGCAGGGAAAACGGGGATGCAGCAGACGAATCGGGCGTGAGAATTGCACCTCATCGCTGTGCAAAATCAGCATTTCGCCGCGCACCGCGCGCAGTCGCGGCAGCTCAGGGGCAGCATGAATGCCACGGCAATCAATCACCCGACCAGTGGCTTTGCCACTGTGAAACGGCACGCCACGTTGCTGTAATTTTTCTCGCATCTCCAGCAACGCCAGACGCGGATCAAGGTGAGCTTCCTGGGCGAAAAATAAACCACGGGCAAAACGGCCAGCCAGTGCCGGTTCCACTGCGGCAGGATCCACCCATTGATGCTGTTCTGTCATGCGGGCAAACCGGTTCAGCTCCTGGCTATCACGCGAGGGTGCCACCACCAGCGTACCCTGATGTTCGACGCTGCTGACCCGTTGCTGCCACCACGCGGCGGCGTGCTGACCAAGGTCAATTACCGCACGCGGTGCGCTTTCGGCTTCACACCAGGGCGCGAGCATACCGCCCGCAAACCAGGATGCCGGAGTGCGGCTGGCATCGACTATCACTTCGATCTGCTCACCGCGTTCCGCTAACAGGGTCGCCACGCACAGGCCCGTCACACCGCCGCCAATAACCGACCAGCGACTCATAACGGACATTCCGGAAAAGAAACAGGAGATTGCATATCGGCCTCTCAGTCGTTGTACTGAGACCCGGATACAGGGGAAGGGAAATAGCATACGTAGCACGGAAACGCCCCGCTGCCAGACAGCCTGCGTTGCAGGTTGTCAGTCTTCCTACGCCAGTATCAACTGGGTCAGGTTCAAAGGGTCGCTAAGCCGCGCAATGCGCTTTTAGCCTCTCAGTCTCTCTGGCGAGACTCCCCCGACGCGTCTATTTGTATTGTAGTCGCCTGACTTCGTCAAGCATCAGCACAGCAACAAAGCCTAACCGATCAAAATCTCCTGTTTCAGGATCATGCACTTTTCTCCACGATTGCCGGGTATGCTGAGGTCTCCGATCCTTCTGGCCTGGCAGGCAAATTATGTGTGTTGATTCAGTGATTTCCGCCGTTCTGATATGTATATTTGGCGTCATCATTTTATGGTGCGTATTTTGCCCGTAACCTTCAGCTTCAGGCGAAGTATGAAAAACGGTGCCAGGTCAGCAAGGGGGTTTTGATGTCATTAATCGGCTGGCTGCTGCCGGGTTGCTGTATCAGCGCGAGACAAAGTTCGATTTCACGGCGCAGATCGTGTCCCAGCACTAAGTCCATCGACCCGTTTTCCAGCAGCAGGCGACTCGATTCACTCAGTTCATGTCCGATAAATATCACCTGCTCCTTTACGCCAAAGTCGCTGAGTGCGCTTGCCACCCCTTCGTTGCCGCCTGCGGTGTTGTAGATGCCAGCCAGCGGATTCCCCGCTTCCAGCCATTTTTTTACGCAGCGATACGCCGTATCGGCCTCATCATTAATATTGACGCGATCGCGGATGGTCAGCCAGGGAAACGCCTCGCGTAGCACGCGGCGAAAACCAATTTCACGTTCTTCCTGCGTCCGATAAGTCGAGCTGCAAATCAGCAGGATATTGCCCGCTTGCTGGTGGGGCAGCATACGGCCCATAAACCATCCGGCCGTGGCACCCGACGCGCTCTGATCCACCCCGACATAGGCGGTACGTCGCGAATTGGGCAGATCGCTGGTCAGGCAGATCACCGGTATGCCGTCATCTGTCGCCGCTTTTACCGCACGATTGATTTTTACTTCGTCCCGGCACAGCAGAATGATGCCCTGACACTCAGCAGCACGGCGGGTGATCAACTGGCTGAATCGTTCGGCGTTAAATTGCACGTTAGGCACGCTATCCAGGGTGAAATGCAGCTGCGGATAAACCGCAATCGCGGCACGGACCTGTTGTTCGACCTGGTGCAAAAAACTGGAACCCGACTCGCAAATAACAGCAATACGTGGTCTGTTGACCTTCTCCGTCACCGGATTTAAACCCAACCCCAGACGCGCCATCGCGCTTGCAACCTTTTTGCGTGTCACTTCACGCACACCATCACGGCCATTAACGACCCGGTCAACGGTGGCCGGGCTGACCCCCGCTTCCTGAGCAATTTGTTTGATCGACGGCGTTTTCCAGACATGTGACTTCATCGTAATTCCTGATGTCTTTGACCTCATCAGATAACAGTAACCGTTTAATAAATGACAAATCAAATAGATATAACATAATGAATTTAAAGAAATAATAATTATTTGATGTGATTGCCATCAAAAAAACCTGTGATCAGCTTCATCAATTTGTGATGTCATCCGGTCTTTGTTTTGACTAAGTCCGCATCAGAATCGATTAATAGCGCCACTGCCTTGTAACCCTCAGAGGAATCACCCAATGCTGAATGTCGCTTTATTAGGTGCTGGCCGAATCGGACAGATTCATGCAGGCAATATCGCTGCACATCCACAGTGCCGACTGGCTTACGTCATGGATGTCTACGCGCCTGCCGCCAATGCGCTGGCGGAAAAATACGCAGCTACCGTCGCCGATCTCGACACCATTCTGGCGGATAGCCGCATCGATTTGGTCGCCATTTGCAGTGCCACCAACACCCATGCTGATTTGATTGAAGCGGCAGCCAAAGCTGGCAAAGCGATATTTTGCGAGAAACCGGTCGATCTCAGCCTGGCGCGGGTACAAAGCTGCCTCGCCACGGTACGTGCCGCCGGTGTGCCTTTGATGATTGGTTTTAACCGTCGCTTTGATCCCAGCATGGCGCATTTACAGGCCAGCCTGCGTGCCGGTGAAATCGGTAGCACCGAGCTGGTCACGATCAGCTCTCGCGATCCGGGCGCGCCCCCGGCGGAATACGTTAAAGTCTCCGGCGGGTTGTTCCGTGATATGACCATTCACGATTTCGATATGGCGCGCTGGTTACTGAACGAGGAACCAGTATCGGTGTATGCCTCAGCCGCTGCGCTGGTCGATCCGCAAATCAAAGCATTAGGCGATGTGGACACCGCCGTGGTCACCCTCACCTGCGCCAGCGGCAAAATGGCGGTGATCACCAACAGTCGCCGTGCCAGTTACGGCTATGACCAGCGGATTGAGGTGCATGGCAGCGAAGGAATGCTGGCAGTCACCAATCAGCTGGAAACCCAGCTGGTAAAATCCGTGGCGTCTGGCGTGGTGGCGCAAAAGCCACAGCATTTCTTCCTGCAACGTTATGCCGAAGCCTACCGCAACGAGCTGGCAACCTTTATTGAGGCGTTGGTGCAAGGAGAAGGTCAGTATCCGGGAGGGAATGATGGTTTGCAGGCCCTGCTGCTGGCGGATGCGGCGCTGGAATCACTGAAGACCGGCCAGCCGGTGGTACCGGCATCGTTGTTGTAAAACATCGCTGTTCAGAAACCCGCGCAATAAATTGCGCCGCTACAAGCGGCGCGATTTATCGCGCAATGGCGTGCAAATATTAAGGGAGGCACCCGGCCTCCCTTATCATGGCTTAACGCTGCGGATGATTCACTTCCAGTGGACGCAGGTCAAACAACAGCACTTCCGCGTCTTTACCGTTGGCGAATTGCAGAGCGGTTTCGTTACGCACACGCGCACCGTCACCTTCGTTGAACACCACACCGTTCACTTCAATGCTGCCGCGAGCCACATGAATGTAGGCGTAGCGATCGGCATCCAGCGTAAAGGTCTGCTGTTCTTCACCGTTGAATAATCCGGCGTAGATGCGAATGTCCTGACGCACGCTCAGTGAACCTTCATCACCCTGCGGGGAAACAATCAGGCGCAGCTGACCACGTTTGTCGCTTTCTGCCACTGAAACCTGCTGATAACCGGGTTGCGTTGCGCGTTCTGCCGGGACAATCCAGATTTGCAGGAAATGAACGTTTTCCGCTTTCGAGTGGTTAAACTCGCTGTGCGTTACGCCGCTACCGGCACTCATCAGCTGCACATCACCGGGGACAATCACCGAACCTGTACCCATGGAATCTTTATGCTCCAGCGCACCTTCCAGTACATAGGAGATGATTTCCATGTTGCTGTGCGGATGGGCACCAAAACCTCGTCCCGGCGCGACACGGTCATCGTTAATCACCAGCAAATCGGAGAAACCGGTTTGTTTCGGGTCCCAGTAGTTGGCAAAAGAAAACGTGTGGCGTGAGTTCAACCAGCCGTGGTCACCGTGGCCGCGCTGGGCTGACAGTCTTTGTTCAATCATGGTCTGCTCCTCAAATTTGTTGGCGGAAGTCGATATTGCTTCCTGATGTGACTCAGTATACGTAAACTGAATCGCCCAACAATGTGTTGCATTGACAATGACCGTCACCAATAAGTGGACAATATGCAGATAGACGATCTCCGCATCTATGTCGCCGTGATTAAAGCCGGCAACTTCACCGCCGCCGCAGAACAGCTGCTGCTTTCCAAACAATATGTCAGCCGCCGCATCGCTGCGCTGGAGGAATCGCTCGGCGCACGCCTGCTCAATCGCAACACGCGCAAGTTGTCAGTGACGGATAACGGCCAGCTATTTGCCCGCCACGCACAGCGCATCCTCGATGATGTGCAGGAGGCGGAGCTGGCGGTATCGGGACGTCGTCAGGTTTTACAGGGCAGTTTTCGCCTCAGCGTACCGATGTCGTTCGGCATCAGCCATCTGTCGCCGTTTATCGCTGAATTTCTCAGTATGCATCCGGCGCTGCAATTCCAGGTCGAACTGGCGGACCGTTATGTGGACATGATTGGCGAAGGCTTCGATATGGCGATTCGTATCGGCACATTGCCCGACTCAACCCTGATCGCAAAAAAACTCGGGGAGTTTCGCCGCGTGATCTGCGCCAGCCCCAGTTACCTGCAAGGGGCCGATGCACCGCGTCGCCCGGAGGATTTGCTGGATCACGCCTGCCTGCGTTATGGCCGTGAAAGCCAGACCGGCTGGGAGTTATTTCAGGGGGAAAAGCGCGAGGTGATTAACGTGCAGGGACCGATGGTCAGCAATAACGGTGAAATGCTGCGCGATGCGGCGATTGCCGGGTTAGGCTTGATCCTGCTACCGGAATTTATCGTTGCCCCCGCCCTCGCCAGCGGCGACCTGATCACCGTGCTGGATGACTGGCACCCCTCCTCGCTCAGCCTGAATGCGCTCTATCCCCAACATCGCCAGCGCAGCGAGGTCAACCGGGTGTTTATGGCGTTTTTGCAGCAGAAGCTGGCGTAGCCAGCAACGACGCCCCGAGCATCCCGCCATGATGGGCAAAGGCTCCCGGCACCACCAATGGCTGCGCGCTACGCCGTAACACATAACCTTGTACCGCCGTATCCAGCGCTGCGATCAGTGGTGTCACCGAGGCCAGACCGCCACCCACCACCACCACGGAAGCACCGGTGATGTTGATGCAGTACGCCAGCGGCTGGCTGACCAACTGTAGCCAGGCGCTGATGGTTTGTCCGGCCAGTGCCTCCTGACTTTGCCAGCGAGCAATAATGTCGAGGCTGCTGGCGGACTCGTCATGTAAAGTGCGATGCAGATTCTCCATCCCACGCGCGCCGCCATAGCTATCGAGGCAGCCCCTTTGCCCGCACGGACAGAGCTGGCGCGGCAGGCGTCGCCATTCACCGTCAATCTCGACTTCCGTCAACGTGATTGGGCCATGCCCCCATTCGCCGGTTAACCCATTTTGCCCGATGACAATGTACCCATCGGCCACTAACCCGCCGCCGACGCCAGAACCAAGAATCGCACCAAACACTACCTTATGCCCCTGGCCTGCTCCGGCCTGCGCTTCGGCATAAGTAAAGCAGTCCGCATCGTTATGAACGATAACTTCACGTTGCAGTTCATCTGACAGTTCTTTGGCAAGGTTGCGCTGATGAAAGGCCGGAATATTGCTGGCGAAGATTTCGCCACTATCCGGTGCCACAATTCCGGCGGTGGAAATCGCCACCGGGCTGCTGGCGCTAAAATGTTGCTGATGCTGGTCGATCATCGCACGGATTAACCGGGTGAACGCAGGCCACGAGGTGGTCGGCATTTTTTCCTGCGAGAGCAGGGTTAATTCACCGTTCCCCGTCACCATCCCCAGTTTGATAAATGAACCACCTAAGTCGAAACAAATCACCGTATTCATAAACGCTTATCCATTACATCGCGCAAACCGTCACCCAACACGTTGAAGCCAAGTACGGTAATCAAAATGGCCAGGCCAGGGAAAAGGGAGACGTAAATGTTAAGTCCAAGGAAGTTACGCCCATCGCTCATCATGGTGCCCCACTCTGGCATCGGTGGCTGCACCCCCAGCCCGAGGAATGACAGGCTGGCAGCCGACAACACCACTGCGCCAGCAGTCAGGGTGGATTGCACAATCAGTGGGCCGATCGAGTTACGCAAAATATAGTGGGTGATGATGCGCGGATAGCGCACCCCCAGCATATGTGCCGCTTCGATGTACTCCATATTTTTCAGCCCCAGCGTCAGGTTGCGGCTGAGACGGGCATAAACCGGGATGGAGAATAGCGAAATGGCGATCAGCATATTGGTCAGCCCCTCGCCCAACACGCTGACAATCAGAATCGCCAGGACGATGCCCGGGAAGGCAAAAATGACGTCCATCACCCACATGATCGCTACATCGATTTTGCGCCCCGCCAAGCCCGAAATAATGCCGAGCGGGATGCCAATCACCATCGAAATTGCCACGCTAAGGCAAACTTCAAATAACGAGATACGCGCCCCATAAATCACGCGCGCGAAGATATCGCGACCATAATCATCGGTGCCAAACCAGTGCGCGGCGGAAGGTGCCTGTAAGGTATTCAGCAAATCCTGATCAATCGGATCCCAATGGGTAATCAGCGGAGCCAGCAGTGCCGCCAGCACCACCAGCAACACCAATCCGCCGCCAATGGCAATCGACGGATACGCCGCGAGGAAGCGCAACAGTTGCCTGCTGCGCGATCGGCGCGACACCAGAGACGTCTCGATGCTGTTCATCAGTCGAACCTTATTTTCGGATTCAGCAAACCGATAAGGATTTCCCCCACCAGATTCATCAGCACCACTCCGGTCACGGCCACCAGGGTGACACCCTGAATCACCGGGTAGTCACGATAGCGCACCGAATCCACCAGCAAACGACCAATACCCGGCCAGTTGAACACCGATTCCGTCACTACCGCGCCACCAATCAGGCTACCGAAGTTCAGCGCCACAATGGTCACGATCGGAATCAGCGCGTTGCGTAACGCGTGTTTCCAGTGGATGCTGCGCGCCGACAACCCCTTAGCTTTGGCGGTGCGAATATAGTCCTGGCTTAAGACATCCAGCATGCTGGAACGCGTCATGCGGGCGATCATCGCCATCGGCAAAATCGCCAGCGTCACGGTGGGCATGATGTAATTACGCCACGAATCGGCCCCCAGCAGCGGCAGCCAGCCGAGTTGTACCGCAAAATAGTTCATCGCCAGCAGCGCCAGCCAGAAGTTGGCAATTGATGCCCCGGCAATGGTCAGCACCATCACCACCTGGTCCGGGATACGCTGGCGGTAAATCGCCCCGGTCATACCGGCGGGTACGCCGATGGCGATTGCCAGCAGATAGGCGAGCACCGCCAGCGATAAGGTATAGGGCAGTCGCTCACTGATTTCGGTGATGACCGGACGCTGCGACTGCAACGACATCCCCAGATTGCCGTGCAGCGCCTCCGCCGCAAACTTTACATATTGCAGCGGCAGCGGCTGATCAAGCCCCAGGCGGATACGCATGTTATCCACCGCTTCCTGCGGGGCTTCTGGCCCCGCCATCAGGCGCGCCGGATCGCCCGGCAGCGCGCGGATGGCGATAAAAACGATGATTGACACCCCGAATATGATCAACGGCAGTGAAAGCACCTTTTTCGCGACATACGCTTTCATAGCAACTCGCCTGGGTTAATTTTTGGCCGCATCCCGCACCACTAACTGACCACCCGGTTGCATGGTCACGCCGCTGATATTTTTCCGCGCTGCATACAGATCATCCTGGTAAAACAGCAACACCTGCGGTGCCAGCGCGCTGATGCGTTTCTGCGCCTCGAAGTAGAGTGCTTTGCGTTTGGCATCATCCATGGTCGAAGCGGCGGTATCGATCAGATCATCGGTTTGCTTATCACTGAAAAAGCCGAGGTTCGCGCCACCCGGAGCGAAACTGCTGGTGTGATACAACGGGCGCAGTTGCAGGTCCGAGCCATATAAACCCGATGACCATGAGGCCAGCACCGCATCGGTACCCTGCGTGGCTTTCTCTTTTGCATCGGCGAAGGCTGCTTTGGTCCAGACGCCACTTTCCATCTGACGCACGTTCAGTTTCACGCCGATTTTGCTCCACATGCCCTGCAACACCTGCGCGGTGCGCGCATCCGGTGCCTGTACCGCAATCGACATGGCAAAACCATCGGCATAACCCGCCGCTTTCAGCAGATCTTTGGCCTTCTGGAGATCGTAAGGATAGTCATGCAGGCTTTTATCGTAGTTCGCATCAACCGGTGCCAGCGCGGAGTTGGCAGGCTGGGCATAACCAAACATCACCGCCTTACTCAACGCCTGCTGATCGGTGGCAAAGTTAAGCGCCTGACGCACGCGGACGTCACTCAACGCTTTACTTTGGGTATTGAGATCAACCCAGAATACCGCCGCACCCGGTGATTGTTTCAGGATGATGTTGGCATTGTTTTTTAACATGCCGGCAAATTGAGGTGGCACCGGGTTAATAATATCAACCTGGCCGGATTGCAGCGCCATATTCATCACCGAAGGCTCGCTGCTCCATGTCCATTTTATTTCGTCCGGCCCGGTTGATTTACCCCAGTAATCTGCGTTCTTTTGTTCCAGCACGAATTCACCGGATTTATATTGCACCAGCTTATAAGGCCCGGTGCCATCCGCTTTATTATTAATGCTGCCGTCTTTATCCGCCTTCGGGCTAACCATTAATCCCGGACCCGACGCCAGCACCGTCAAAAACGCCGGGTTTATTTTTTTCAGCTGAAACTCCACCGTCAGATCGTCTTTTTTCTTCACGTCCTGAACAAAGGTGCGAATTTTACCGCTGGCGGCAAGGCCGCGTTTGGTATCGAGATGGCGCTGAAAGTTTTCTACCACCGCATCGGCGTTAAAAGGTGTGCCATCATGGAATTTTACGTTGGGACGCAGTTTGAAAGTCCAGTTCAGCCCGCTGGCGTCACTACTCCAGGAGACGGCCAGCGCCGGGACCACCTTGCCATCATCACCCAGTCGCGTCAGGCCTTCATACATCGGATCCAGCACCGTACCGGTAAAAGTGGCGGTTTGATTACCCGGATCCATGCTGCGTGGCGGTTCGTTCTGCATAATGACCAGCTGGCTGGCAAACGCAGAGACGCTGGCAAATAGCGACATCATGCAGCCCGCGAGAGTAATAACCCTGAAACGCTTAAGTGTGCTTTCCATGAAGGCCCTCAGATACGATTGGTGAATTATCCAGGCCATATAAGGCACAACTCGAAAACAAAAGCCAATAGGTTGGTTCATATATTTTACTTATATTACGATCCAGGTTCAGAAAATTAACTAAATGCGATTGTATTTGTTCTTATGGCTTATTATTGTCAGTAAAACAGTTCTTTGATCGCGGGACTTCTGATGCTCAATGCCCATCAGCAACAAATTATTCGTTTGCTTATCGCTTCGCATGGCATGAGCCGCACGGCTATTGCGCAGAAGATGAAAATGAGTAAAGCGGCCATTAGCACCCTGATAAAAGAGATGCTCAATGCCGGTTTGCTGGAAGAAAGTGTTCCTGAAGCCAGCGGCCAGGGTCGCCCTTCAGTGTTATTAAAAATGCGAGCCGATAGCGCTTATTTTCTTGGCGCGTCGTTACTCGGTGAGCACATTACCCTGGTGTTGATCGATATGCATGGGCATACGCTGGCAAGCAGCGTGCTGCCCCTTAGCCTCGATCCACAACAACTCACCCAGGCCATTGCCGCAGCCATCCCACCACTGGTGCAGGGTAACGGTATTTCTCCCGATCAACTGATTGGCCTTGGCGTCACCCTTTCCGGCTTTGTCGATGAACATCAGGCGGTGTGCGTGCAGTCAGCCCTGCTCGGCTGGAAAAATGTCGCGCTGGCGGACATGCTGAAACAGGCAACCGGGCTGGAGGTGTCGCTGGAAAATGATGCCAAAGCCCTGGCGGTAAGCGAGAAAATCTTTGGTCTGGCGAAAAAAGTCCGCAACTTCACCCTGATTTCTCACAGCGATGGCATTGGTTCGGCGCACTTTTTTCAGGGGCAGCTGCATCGTGGCGCCCACGGCGGTGCCGGAGAAATTGCCCACTGCACCATTGAACCCGGTGGCCATCCCTGCCGCTGTGGCAAACGCGGCTGCCTCGACACTCTGGCATCCTTAACCGCCATCCGCGAAAACATACGTGAGAAAACGCTCGATGCCCGGACGCTGGCGGAGCTGGAAAATCTGGCGGTGAAAGGCAACAGTACGGCAATTGCCATCCTGCACCGTGCGGGTAACGCGCTCGGCCTTGCCATCGCCAATATCATTCAGATGAACGACCCGGAATTGATCGTCATTGCCCATCATTCCGGCGCGTTTGATGGATTGCTGAAAACCGTGGTGATGCAGGCCATTGATGCCAATGTCCTGCCTTCCATCATGGGTAAGACCCCCATTTCGACCATCGTCCTTGGCGACGAAAGCTGGGCCAGAGCCGCTGCCAGTGTGGCGGCCTATCGTTTTTTAATTCATTTACCCGAGTAACGGAGGCCGCAATGCGCATTGCTTTTGGTGGTATTCATACTGAGTGCAGTACCTATAACCCGGTGCTGAATTATGCTGACGACTTCCGTATTCTGCGCGGCGATGAACTGACGGCGAGTCCTTATTTTGCGTTTCTTGCCGACTACGATGCCCACTTCCTGCCGACTTTCCATGCCCGCGCCATCGCCGGTGGCCCGGTCGCACGCGTCACGTATGAAGATTTTAAGCAGGATTTTCTCAGCCGACTGGCGGCATTGTTGCCCGTAGATGGCGTGTATCTGGCGATGCACGGCGCGGTCTACGTTGAAGGGATGGAAGACGCCGAGGGTGACTGGATCACCGCCACCCGTGAACTGGTCGGTAACGATTGTCCGATCACTGTCAGCTATGATCTGCACGGTAACGTCACGCAACGCATCATCGATGCAATTGATATGTTCTCCACCTACCGTACCGCGCCGCATATCGATGTGGAAGAAACCATGCGTCGTTCAGTCGCGATGCTGGTGCAAAGCCTGCACAGCGGCGTGAAACCTGGCGTCGTCTGGGCACCGATTCCGGTGGTGCTACCCGGCGAACGTACCAGCACCGAAGATGAACCGGCGAAAAGTCTCTATGCCCGCCTGCCCGCCATTAACGCGATCGAACATATCTGGGATGCCTCACTGATGGTGGGTTATGTTTGGGCGGATGAACCGCGCGCAACGGCGGCAGCGATTATGACGGGCACCGATGCCGCTGTGTTGGCAGAACAGGCGGCGAAACTGGCGCTGGCGTACTGGCAGGCACGAGAACAATTCAGTTTTGGTTGTGTCACCGGCAGTACCGAAGAATGCGTTCGCATGGCGATTGCCAGCCCTACCCATCCGGTCATTTTGGCTGATTCCGGCGATAACCCCACCGGTGGCGGTGTGGGTGATCGGGGCGATATGCTGGCCGAGTTGATTCGCCAGGGCGCACAAGGGGTGATCGTCGCAGGGATTACCGACAAACCGGCGACCGACGCCGCTTTTGCTGCCGGAATCGGCGCCACGCTGCAATTGACCATTGGCGCTACGCTCGATCCCGCGGGTGGCAAGGCCAGTGCGCAATTCGTGGTAACCAGGCTGGTGGATGACCCTGCCTCGGTTGCGAAGCAGGCGCTGCTGCAAACGGGAGACATTACCGTCGTGGTGGCGGACAGACGTCGTCCCTATCACAATCTGGCGGATTTCGCTCTGCTGGGGCTGAATCCGGCAACCGCCAATATTGTGGTGGTGAAATCCGGTTACCTGTCTCCCGAACTGGCACCGCTCGCCAATCCTAACCTGATGGCGCTATCAGAAGGCGTGGTGGATCAGTACGTGGAACGTCTGGTGCGTAAGCGTAAAACCCAGCCTGCTTACCCTTTTGATACCGATTTTGCCTTCTTGCCGGTGAGCACCCTGTCCGCACGATTTGTGGCAGAACCGCATCTATGAAGACACAGGAACCGGTGCTGCGCATAGAAAATCTGTCGGTGGCATTTCGCCACGAAGATCACTGGCGCGAGGTAGTGAACAACGTTTCGTTTGAGATTCATGCTGGTGAAACGCTGGCAATTGTGGGTGAATCCGGCTCCGGCAAAAGCGTCACATCAATGGCGATCATGCGCTTGCTGAATGCCCGTCACGCGCGCATCACCGGGAAGGTGTTGCTCAACGGCAGCGATTTGCTGCTGCTGAGTGAAGCCGCGATGCGGGATATTCGTGGCAATGCCGTGGCGATGATTTTTCAGGAGCCGATGACCAGCCTGAATCCTTCATTCACCATCGGCCATCAGATTGCCGAAGCGTTGACCACGCACCGGAAAATGTCCTCGCGAGCTGCCAGAGAAGAGACGATCCGTCTGCTGGAAAAGGTACGCATCCCTAATGCAGCGAAACGCTTTGATGACTATCCCCATCATTTTTCGGGTGGGATGCGGCAGCGCGTGATGATCGCGATGGCGCTGGCGCTGCGGCCAAAATTACTGATAGCGGATGAGCCGACCACGGCGCTGGATGTCACCATTCAGGGACAAATTCTTGATCTGATTAAAACCTTGCAGGAAGAAGAAGGCACGGCGGTTCTGTTTATCACCCACGATATGGGCGTGGTGGCCGAAGTCTCGGACCGCACGCTGGTGATGTACCAGGGTGATGTGGTGGAGACCGGCTCCACCGCCGCGATTTTCTCAGCTCCTGCGGCGGATTATACCCGCACGCTGATTGCCACCGTCCCTCAGCTTGGGGCAATGCGTGGTATTGAAGGGCCACGTAAGTTTTCAGACTCCCACTCGTCATATGCGATGCCGCAATTGTCGGCACAGCCACTGCTATCGGTGAAGAATCTGACGACCCGCTTCAGTATTCACGAGGGAATATTTAGTCGCAAAACCGGTGCGGTGCATGCGGTGGAAAATATCTCCTTTGACCTGATGCCGGGCGAAACCCTGTCGCTGGTGGGTGAATCGGGTTGTGGTAAATCCACTACGGGTCGCTCCCTCACCCGCCTGACCCGCGCCGCATCAGGCCAGATTGAGTTTGACGGCTATGATGTGCTCAGCCTCTCCCCTGGTGAATTACGTAAACTGCGTTGCGCGATGCAGATGATTTTTCAGGATCCCTTCGCCAGCCTGAACCCGCGTATGTCAGTGCAGGAAGCACTGACCGAACCCTTTTTGCAGCATCGGTTAGGCAGCAAAGCTCAGGCACAGCAAAAAGCCGCTGCACTGATGGAGCGCGTGGGATTGTCGGCAACGATGCTGAAAAGATATCCGCACGAATTCTCCGGCGGCCAGCGACAACGTATCTGTATCGCACGGGCGTTAATGCTCGATCCCAAAATGATCATTGCCGACGAATCGGTGTCAGCGCTGGATGTGACGGTGAAAGCGCAAATCATTAACCTGCTGCTCGATTTGCAACAAAGTCTGGGCTTGTCGTATCTGTTTATTTCTCACGATATGGCGGTGGTGGAACGCATCAGCCATCGGGTGGCGGTGATGTTGTTGGGTGAAATTGTCGAGATTGGCCCGCGAGCGGCGATTTTTGAAAACCCGCAGCATGACTACACCCGGAAGTTGCTCTCCTCAGTGCCGGTGCCTGATCCGGCGCGACGCCAGCTCAGGCGGCATATTGAAGTCAGCGAACTAAAAAGCCCGGTCAGGCCGCTGGGTTATGTGCCGGAAACACGTCGCTATCGCGAAGTGAGCAACGGACATTGGGTGATGGAGTAGCCATAGTGACCGCATGCCCAGGCTGTAGCGGCGCGATTTATCGCGCAATTTCGTGTATCGAGCCTGAAAACCCGCGCGATAAATCGCGCCGCTACGGGAAAATGCGTTACGTTATAAGGATTGCTCCCCGCTACTTTATCAAGGAATGTTGCGTGTCTCAGTTTAATCAATATGGGCAAGCCGTAGGTTTTGCTCTGCCGGACTGGCAGCCCGTCGCGCGTCCCTCCGTTATCCCCCTGGTTGGGCGGTTTTGTACGCTGCAACCTTTACAGACCGGACACTGCGCATCGCTGTTTGTGGCATTTTCTCAGGCTGAAGACGATCGCGACTGGACCTGGCTGGGTGCCGAACAACCCCGCTCGCTGGAAGAGATGCAGCTCTGGGTCGCACACAAACTGGCTGATGCCTCGCTGATACCCTATGCAGTGATCAGCCATGCCAGCCAGCAGGCGGTGGGCGTGGTGTGTTTCGCCAATATTGACCCGCAAAATGGCGCACTGGAAATCGGCCATGTGACCTGGTCGCCGCTGATGCAGCGTAATGTGCTGGGCACTGAGGCGTTGTTTCTGCTGCTGACTCAGGCCTTCACGTTGGGGTATCGTCGGGTGGCGTGGCGCTGCGACTCGCTGAATCATGCATCGCGACGTGCCGCGGAACGCATGGGCTTCACGTTTGAAGGTCGTTTCCGTCAGGCAATGACGCGCAAACACCGTAATCGTGACACCGACTGGCTGTCGATTATCGATAGCGAATGGCCTGCCATTTATCAGGCGATAACACATTGGTCAGACAACGAAAATATCGATGATACCGGCCAGCAAATTCATCCATTACGTCGATTTCTTAAGCGAAATTAATTTCCTGATTCAGGATTGCCCTTGCCAAAATAGCGGTTATAAATTCTGTACAGTCGCACCAAATAACCGCTTGCTGCACATGGAAATAACGAAATACATTTGTAACCAAATAAATCCGCCATTTTGCTTCAATAGTTTTTAAACTAAATAAATTTTAAAATTTCAATAACAATGTTTTAAATTTGTTGCGAACTTTTTACTCATCGCTAAGAAACGTTGTTATCGCAATGAAAAAATCAACTACATTATTCACCTCGCTTTCGCTCACCGCACTGCTCGTCAGTTCTGCTGTTCATGCCGCCGACACACCGGAAAAGACCGATGTGCTGCTGATTGGCGGGGGCATCATGAGTGCTTCTCTGGGAACCTGGCTGGAAGAATTACAACCCAGCTGGAAACAGGTTATGGTCGAAAAGCTGGACGGCGTGGCACTGGAATCGTCGAACGGCTGGAATAACGCCGGTACGGGTCACTCCGCGAATATGGAGCTGAATTACACGCCAGAACGTCCGGACGGAAGTATTGATGTCAGCAAAGCGCTGGAAATCAACGAAGCTTTTATGATTTCCCGTCAATTCTGGACCTCGCAGGTTAAACGTGGCGTATTAAATAACCCGCATAACTTTATTAATTCTACTCCGCACATGAGTTTTGTCTGGGGCGATAAAAACGTTGAGTATCTGACGAAACGTTATGAAGCGTTGCAGAAAACCGTGCTGTTCCAGGGCATGAAATTCTCCACCGATCACGCGCAAATCCAGCAATGGGCACCGTTGATTATGGAAGGCCGTGATCCACAACAGAAAGTGGCAGCGACCTGGACCCCGGTTGGCACCGATGTCAACTATGGCGAAATCACCCGTCAGCTGATTGGCAGCCTGAAAAAGAACGATAATTTCTCGCTGGAAACTTCGTCAGAAGTCACCGATTTTAAACGTAACAGCGATAACAGCTGGCACGTCACCATCAAAGATGTGAAAAGCGGCGAGAATCGCACCATCGATGCACGTTACGTGTTTATCGGTGCGGGCGGCGGCGCGCTGAAACTGCTGCAGAAAACCGGTATCCCTGAGGGTGAAAACTACGCTGGCTTCCCGGTGGGTGGTTCTTTCCTCGTTACCGAGAACCCGGCGATCACCAGCCGTCATCTGGAAAAAGTGTATGGTCAGGCTTCCGTGGGTGCACCACCGATGTCCGTACCGCATCTTGATGCGCGTTTCCTCGATGGCAAGCGTGTAGTGCTGTTTGGACCTTTCGCCACCTTCTCAACCAAGTTCCTGAAAAATGGTTCGCTGTTTGATCTGTTAGGCACCACCACTACCAGCAACTTTATGCCGATGACCCACGTAGGCATTGATAACTTCGACTTGGTGAAATATCTGATCGGTCAGGTGATGCTGAACGACGACGACCGTTTCGCCGCGCTGAAGGAATACTTCCCGGAAGCGAAGAAAGAAGATTGGAAACTGATTCAGGCAGGTCAGCGCGTTCAGATCATCAAGAAAGATGCGGAGAAAGGCGGTGTGCTGAAGCTGGGTACGGAAATCGTGACCGATCAGCAGAAAACCGTTGCCGCCCTGCTGGGTGCATCACCGGGAGCGTCAACCGCAGCGCCAATCGCGATTAACGTGATCAAGCAGCTGTTCCCGACTGAATTCGCCAGCCCGGAATGGCAGCAGAAGATCCATCAAATCGTTCCGGCCTATGGCCAGAAACTGAACGACAACGCGGCACTGGCGCAGCAGGTTTGGGATGACACCGCCGCGACGCTGCAACTGACCAAACCCCCGGTAATCAATATGCCAGCCGCTGCCGCACAGCCACAGGCAACGACTCCGGCTAAAACGACTTCCTCGCCACAACACGATATGGCGCTGTAAGTCTCAACCCCGTGCCGCCAGGTGCGGGGTTTTTCTTTTCTCTGCGTCAACTTCGCTCGATAAGGCACAGATAGCAGCCAAACCGGGCGCTGTGGGCGTGTATATACCGGGTATCCGGGCGATCCAGCAGTTGTAAAATTAACCGCTCGGCTTCGTGCCCTGGCGTCACATCCGCCGTCATAATCCGGTGTTGATCGTTAAAGGCCCGCAATGAAAGCAGCCGGGTGGCGAGATAATCCGGAATCTGATCAACATACAGCCCCGGCGTGGTTGCCCCCTCGTGGATATAGATGGCATGAGTGCCAAAGTAGGGACTCTCCGCCGATTGATAGACGTGATTGATCAGGATAGCATTCTCGCCTTCCGGGACATCACGCAACGCAATACGGTCGGGATATCTTGATGCTGCTTCAGCCCTTACCCGCACCGCCCGATGCGCTGCCAGATAATGCTCGTCTTTACCAAACAAATGCGCGAATACGTTGCCATCCAGACCGCTAATTATGTAAGCCATACCGCCTCCAAACGTTATTGTTCGAAAGCTATTTAACCCCGGCGGGCATGGCGATGCTCGCCGTTAGCGGTCACTGAATTTACTGAGTTATCCATCGCTTCAGACACCCGAAGTAAAAAAGGCCGCCTTACGGCGACCTCTTCCGGCACTTACCTGTACGACCATCCGTTATTTGTACAATTCTGCGGTCATGTGAACACGGTTATTGGTGTTCGCTTCGGTAATTTTGTACTGTGCGCCCTGCTGTGCTGCCTGAGCAGCGATTTTGGCTTCTGCGCCATCAAGAGTAGAAGCGGAGGCGGTGATGCTGTGCGCGAAGCTGCCGAAAGAAACCAGTGACAGGGCCGCAACTGCAACGAAAGTTTTGATAGATTTCATGGTCAATTCCTCAGAGATAATTTTGATTGAGTGGGGTGTTGTGCCCCGATGTGTGAAAGAATAGACCTGTCGCCTGCGGAGTAAAAGCTGAGGGTTTTGCTGAAAACATTCAAAAAAATTGATTAAAATTTGCGCCAATAAATTGCTTCATTTCCGCGTAAACCACCACCCTTAACATTTCCTGCTATCACGAGCTGAAATCATTGCATTGATCACCATTTCCCTGCACGGTATCTGGTTTTAACCTACTTATTTATCAGGGAATTATTCATGACTACCATTGTCACTTCACCACTCACTTATTCATCAAACGGCGCAACCTTAGCCGGTTCTCTTGTTTATCAGGATGGCATCAATAATCCACGCCCTGGTGTGGTGATGGCCCCGAACTGGATGGGTGTCACCCCGATGGCCGAAGACGTGGCAGCAAAGATCGCTGCCCAGGGCTTTGTGGTGCTGGTGGCGGATCTGTATGGTGAAGGCCAACGCCCGTCAAACGGTGAAGAAGCGGGCAGCATGATGATGGCTGTCAAAGACACTCCGGCAGAAGTGGCGCGCATGCAGGCAGCGCTGGCGGCACTGCTTGATCAGCAACAGGCACCCGTGGCCGTGGATCAGCTGGCGGCGATTGGTTTCTGTTTTGGTGGTCACTGCGCGCTGGAGCTGGCACGCAGCGGCGCAGATATCAAAGCGGCAGTTTCTTTCCACGGTACGCTGGACACCAAAGGCGACTATGCGCTTGATGCCATCAAAGGTAGCGTGCTGGTGCTCGACGGTGCCGCCGATCCGCTGGTGCCGCGTGAACAACTGAGTGAATTCGCCCGTGAAATGAGTGCAAAACAGGTAGACTGGCAGCTGGTCAGCTATGCCGGAGCAGTGCACTCCTTCACCGACCCGACGGCAAGCAATCCGGGCGTCGCGCACTATCATCCGCAGGTCGCGGAACGTGCATTTAAACGTATGTTCGCGCTGTTCGCCGAAACCTTCTAATCCTTATTTCATTAATACCTGAAACTGTGGATTAAATTCGTCAAAGATGGGCAATGCCGCAGCACCTAATGCTGCGGTATCGCTGCCCGTCATGCCGGTTTTCAGGCGTGAACCGGTCAGATAACGTCCCCGTACCGATTGATATAACGGCGGCAGACGCTGAATGATTTTATCCAGCAGCGTGGCAGGCATCATGCCACCAATAATCACGCTCTCGGCATCGAAAACGCACTCCAGCATATTAATCGCCTGACGGAGCGGTGCCAGTATGCTGTCGATCCAGCGATCAAACAGCGCCGGGTCAACTTCAAGTAAATCGTCCGGCAACGCGCTCATCGGGTCCAGTCCACAAAACTCGTAGGCTGCCTGCAACGACACATAACGCTCCAGACAGCCGTGATTGCCGCAATAACATTCGCGTCCACCCGGTTCGATAACGATATGCCCCACCTCTCCGGCGTTGTGCGCATGGCCGGTATAAATATGGCCATCAGTAAAAATGCCGGCCCCGAGTCCTGTGCCGATATAAAGGTAAATAAAGGAGTTGAGTTGCCGCGCGACGCCGTGGAAACGTTCGCCGATAGCGGCCACCGTCGCATCATTCTCCAGCGTCACCGGCAGGCCACTCATTGCTGCCAGTTCAGCCTCAATATCCACCTTTTCCCAGCCGTTCAGCGTGGTGGGTCCTACCGATGAAATCCCCTCGACACCAAAAGGCCCAGGCATCACCACGCCAATCCCCAACACTTTATGCCAGCGATCACCCAGCTGGGCTTTGATCTCCGCCAGCACGTCAGCAATGCGCGCTAAGGTGGCACCGGGTTGGGGCTTTTGCACCAGAATAAGGCGGCGAAAATGAATTTCGCCGGTCAAATCTACCAGCACAATCAACAATGTTTGATGGTCAAGATGAATGCCAATCGACCAGGCGCTGGCCGGGTTCAGCGTCACCGGAATCGCCGGTTGTCCCCGTCCCTGCTTGCGTGGCTGACGGCTGGCGAGCAGCTCTGCCTCTTCCAGTTCCGCCACAATGTTGGACACCGTCTGCGGCGTTAGAGCGGTCAGTCGCGCCAGCTCAGCACGCGTCAATTCGCCATGCAGGCGAATGGCTTCGATGATCACGCGGCGATTGTGCGCGCGTGCGTGTTCCAGATTGGTTCCCGAAGTTTTCATCGTACTCCCTTAGCTCTTAAGCGCATCGGCATCAATATCTATGATCGGCCACACATTTTCCATGCTGTTTACCTGACAGATGCAAAAATCTGTGCAGAGTTAAGCGCAGTAGTCGCCGGGATTTCTACCCTGGCACGTCACTTGCTATAGCTAATCGATGTCAGCCGCAGCAATCTGACAACCTGTGCGCGTTATTAAATCAATCAAATTGATTTAATTAAACACCCTCTTTTTGCATCAAGGCGGAGAAAACCATGAAAACCCGATTCACCCCCACGCTGAAAGGATGTTTTGCAGCCCTGCTGTTAGCGAGCGCAGGGAGCGCCTCCGCGGCCACCACGCTCAATGCGCTGTTTATGACCCAGGCCGCTTACAGTGAAAACGACATTCGCGCCATGACCCAGGAATTTGAAAAAGCGCACCCGGATGTGCAGGTTAATCTGGAGTTTGTCCCTTACGAAGCGTTGCACGATAAAATCGTCGCAGCGCGCGGGGCCGGTGGTAACGGCTATGACGTGGTGCTGTTTGATGCCATCTGGCCCGCCGAGTTTACCCGCTTTGATTTACTCCAGGACGTAAGCAGCCGCATTACGCCGGAAGAAAAATCACAAATTTTCCCCGGTGCGATGAACACCGTGGTGTTCAAAGGTAAAACTCTCGGCATGCCGTGGATCCTCGACACTAAATACCTTTACTACAACAAAGCGATGCTGGAAAAAGCCGGTATCACCACCCTGCCGCAAACCTGGCAGCAGGTGATGGATGATGCGCGCACCATCAAACAGAAGAATATTGTTAAATATCCGCTGGTATGGAGCTGGTCGCAGGCGGAAGCGCTGGTGTGTGATTACACCACGCTGGTGTCTGGTTTTGGCGGCAAGTTCTACCAGAATGGCAAACTCGATTTTTCCAGCCCGGCCTCGTTACAGGCGGTGAAACTGATGAAAAGTTCGCTGGATGAAGGTCTGACCAACCCTGCTTCGCGCGAATATCTGGAAGAGGACGTGCGTAAATCCTTCTCCAACGGTGATGCCGCTTTCGCGCTGAACTGGACTTACATGTACAACATGGCCAACGATCCGAAGCAGAGCAAGGTTGCGGGCCAGGTGGGTATTATGCCAGCGCCGGGTGACGCGCCAGGCAAAGTGGGGGCAGTTAACGGTTCGATGGGTCTGGGCATCGCCAAAGGCAGTAGCCATGCGGAACAAGCCTGGCAATACATCAGCTATATGACTTCCCAGCCGGTGCAGAATAAATACGCCACCCTGAGCCTGCCAATCTGGAAAAGTTCGTATCAGGACCCCGCCGTGCTGAAAAACCAGGAAAGCCTGATTGCCGCCGCAGATAAATCGCTCAACGTGATGCTGTCTCGCCCGGAAACCGCCGATTATTCCCGCCTGTCTAATACGCTGCAACAGCAATTACAGCAGGTACTGCTGGGCAGTGCGACGCCGGAAGCGGCGATGCAGGCGGTGGATAAAAGCGCGGCGCATCTGCATTAAGGAGTCAGTATGCTGAGTTTGCGTCAACGCGAACAGCGGCAGGCATGGGTGCTACTGGCACCCATGTTACTGGTGATGCTGCTGCTCACCGCCTGGCCTCTGCTACGCACCATCTGGCTCAGTTTCACCGATGCCGCTTTGATCGGCAGCGGTGAGGCTCCCGGCTGGGTGGGGTTGGATAACTACCTTTTTGCTCTCACCGATGCAGATTTTCAGTCCTCGCTCTGGCGCACGCTCTACTTCACCGTGGTGTCGGTCGCCATTGAAGGGGTGATTGGGGTGCTGGTTGCCTTGCTGCTCAATCAGAAATTCATCGGTCGTAACGTCTTACGTGTGCTGGTGATCCTGCCGTGGGCACTCCCCACCATCGTTAACGCCATGATGTGGCGACTTAACTTCAACCCGGATTATGGCAGCATCAATGCGCTGCTAACCCAGCTGGGCATTATTGATAGCTATCGTAGCTGGCTGGGTTCACCGGATTCCGCCCTTAACGCCGTGATGTTAGCGGATATCTGGAAAAACTATCCGCTGGTCACGCTGCTGGTGCTGGCCGCGCTGCAATCGATCCCTGACGATCTGTTTGAGGCCGCACGGCTGGATGGCGCATCGGCCTGGCGACGTTTCCGCGTGATTACTTTTCCAGCGATTGTCGGCCCGCTCAGCGTGGCGCTGGTGTTGCGTACTATCGATGCCTTTAAAATCTTCGACATTATTTACGTGATGACGCGTGGCGGACCGGTCGATAGCACCAAAACCCTCAGCTTTTACGTCTATCAGGAGTCGTTCAGTTATCTGCGCGCTGGCAGTGGCGCGGCTTACGCCATCTTAATGACGCTGGTTTGTGCGGTGCTGATCACCATTTACATGTTGCTGTTGTGGCGTCAACGTCGCCGTGGGAGTGCCTATGAAGGCTAAATTACGCACGGTGGCGAAATACGTCGCCGCGCTGCTGGTCGCCATTTCGGTATTGGCACCGATGGGTTGGCTGTTTCTGATGAGTGTCAGTGCCACCAGCGACCTTACGCGTGTACCGCTGGAATGGGTGCCGCGTCAGTGGGACTTCACCCGCTACGGCAGGCTGCTGTCGCTGGCACCGGATCAGCCTGGCACCCTGTTCCTGCACGCCCTGGGCAACAGTCTGATCGTCGCCACCGGGGCGACGGTGATTTGTTTGCTGCTGGCGATTCCGGCAGCGTTCAGTTTCTCACGCTATCGTGGGCGCGACGGCTGGTTGTTTGCCTCCCTTGCCATCTACATGGTGCCGCCGGTCGCCTTTGTGCTGCCGCTTTATTTTCTGTTGCAGCATTTCGACCTGCTCAACACCCGACCCGGTTTGATCATTGTTTATTGTTCGCTGATCTTACCTTTCCTCACCTGGATGCTAAAAAACCAGTTCGATGCCCTGCCACAGGATATCGAACAGGCGGCACGCCTTGATGGTCTGCGTGTCTGGCAGGTGCTGCTGCGGATAACGCTACCGCTGGCGAAACCCGTACTGGGTGCCGCGGCGCTGTTTGGCTGGTTGCTGGCGTGGGACGAATTTTTCTATGCCCTGTTGTTCACCAGCAATATCGCGGCGCAGACCCTGCCGGTGACCATTGCCGGATTTACCGCCGGACGTGCCACCGATGACGGTTTGATTGCAGCAGTCGGCATCCTGGCTTCGGTACCGCCGCTGTTTATTGCTATCTGGCTACAGAAAACCCTGGTCAGCGGACTTGCCAGCGGCGGGAGTAAGGGATGATCAGCACAACAACACCCACCGCCACGCTCTATGTGGCGGGCAACATTAACGTCGATTTGATTATGGGCACGCTGGATCAGTGGCCACAGCGCGGGACCGAAGTGATGGTCAAAAACAGCGAATTACGCCCAGGCGGTTCGGCAGGCAATTGCGCGCTGGCGCTGGAAGCGATGCAGGTGCGCCACCGCGCCATCGCCAACCAGGGTGACGATGGTCTCAGCCAGTGGCTGGCCGGTTATTTCCCGCATAGCGCGGCGTACTGGCCGCGCAGCCAGAGCGAAACCTCGCTGACCGTCGGTGTCACGCACTCCGATCATGAACGTTCCTTTATCAGTAATTACGGCCATATTGTGCAACTGACGGCGCAGCAGGTGCTGGAGCAGTTGCCGGAGCAGGCCGCTGCCGGTGATATCGTGCTGCTGTGCGGCACCTTTCTCTGTCTGCATCTTTACGATGAATATCTTGCCCTGCTGTGCGAACTGCGCCTGCGCGGCTACCTGATCGCCGTGGATACCGGCTGGCCCCCGCAAGGCTGGACGGATCAGGTTAAGCAGGACATCAGCCGCTGGTTGCCGCAGTGCGACTGGCTGCTGCTTAACGAGGTGGAAACCCTCGGGCTGGGGGCGGCGGCATCCTTAGACGCCAGCGCGATGCAGCTAACGCTGCAACTCAGCGGACGCGGCGGTTGCGTGGTGAAATGCGGTGAACAGGGCGCACGCTGCTGGTTGCAGGATCGTAGCCTGAGCCAGCCTGCTCAGCCGGTCAGGGTGGTTGACACCATCGGTGCTGGCGACAGTTTTAACGCCGGTTTTCTGACCGCACTGCTGCATCAGCAGGATATCGCCCAGGCACTTCAGTGGGGGATCGCAGTAGCCGCACTGGCAATCAGCACCGCGCCACGACGCTACCCCACCTGGCAACAACTCCAATCTTCGGCAAAGGAACAGTAATTATGGCCAGTGTTGAACTGATCAAAGTCGCCAAACGCTATGGCAAGCAGTCGGTGCTGCATCCGCTCGATCTGACCATTCCTGATGGCAGCTTCACCGTGTTGGTCGGGCCTTCCGGCTGCGGCAAATCGACGCTGTTGCGTCTGCTGGCCGGGCTGGAGAGTCTGTCCGAAGGTGCCATTCTGATGGACCAGGTACAGATCAACGATCGCGATCCCGCCGACCGGGATATCGCCATGGTGTTTCAAAGCTACGCGCTCTATCCACACCTGACGGTGGCCGAGAACCTGGCCTTTCATATGCAGGTCAAAAAGATCAAACGTGAGGAGCAGCAGAGCAAAATCCAGCGTATTGCTGCGATTCTCGGCATCGACCAGCTGTTGCAGCGTTATCCGCGTGCCCTGTCGGGTGGACAGCGCCAGCGTGTGGCGATGGGCCGGGCGATGGTGCGCAATCCGCAGGTATTTTTATTCGATGAACCGCTATCGAACCTTGATGCGCAGCTGCGTATGGAGCTGCGGGCCGAGATTAAGTCGCTGCATCAGCGTTTCAAAACCACCATGGTGTATGTCACGCACGATCAGGTGGAAGCGATGACGCTGGCGGATCAGATTGTGGTGATGCAGGCAGGCCATATCGTGCAACAGGGGGCACCGCTGGCGATTTACGATCGTCCGGCCAACACCTTCGTAGCACGTTTTATTGGCTCGCCACCGATGAATCTGTTACCGGCGCAGCTGATTGCGCACGACGGTGTACCCGGTGTGCAATGTCAGGATTTATGGCAGCCGCTACCCACGCGCTGGCATGGTGTGGCGCGTGAACGTGACGGTGACACTGTCACCATCGGGATACGTCCGCACGACCTGCGTGAAGTCAGTAATGGCGCACCGGCACAGGTTAACGTGGTGGAGATCACCGGCGAATCTACCCTGCTGCACCTCGACTGGCACGGCCACGCATTGCATATGCAGATTGCCGGACGTCATGCCGCCAACAGTGGTGATGCGTTGATGCTGGGTTTTAATAGCGAGAAAATACATCTTTTCGACAGTGAAACCGGCCAGCGTTTAAATGAATCCAATAGCTGAGAATAAAAAAGCCACCCTCAGTGAGGGTGGCGAAATAATATTTAAGAAATCTGTATAGCATAACAACGATGGACGCGAACACTCATTCCGTGAGCATTGCACGTGGACTATTTTACCTGTTCAGATTTATTCGTCTGTCTTTGTCGTTTAAAGAAACTGTAAAACCCTTTGCAGAATGTCGTTTAGTTGAGGCGCGATAAATCGCGCCGCTACCAGGTTTTACCAATATTAAACTGGAACTGCTCAGACTTATCGCCTTCATATTTCTTGATCGGCACAGCATATGAGAACACCAGTGGTCCAAGTGGCGATTGCCATTGCAAAGCCAGGCCGCTGGAAACACGGATTTCACTCGGATCACCATAATCAGGAATACCTGCTGCGCGAGTTGCTGCGGTATTTTCCCATTTGGTGTCCCATACCGTACCGGCATCGACAAATAACGAAGTACGCAGCGAATTTTCATAACGTTCGCTGACAAACGGTGTCGGCACAATCAACTCAGCACTGGCGATGGCCATGGCGTTACCGCCGACCGCATCATCCGATTTGCTGACCGCACAGTTGCTGTAGCTGCTTTCACTACCGGTACAACTGTAATAAGCCGCTTTCGGACCAATGGTGTTGGATGAGAAACCACGTACTGAACTGGACCCGCCAGCATAGAAGTTGTCGTAGAACGGCACTTCTTTGCCGCCCAGACCATCGGCGTAACCGGCTTTAGTACGGCCCATCAGCACCCAACGATGATCGCTACTGAGCGGAAGATAGCCGGTGGCGCTAAGCGTGCTTTTGTAATAACTGTTGGTCGATCCGGGAATGGTGACCTTGGTGTTAAAGCCTGCCGTCACACCCGAGGTGGGGAAGAAACCACGGTCCAGCGAGTTATAACCCCAGCCAACGTTCCAGAAGAAATCATTCGCGGTTATGGATTCAGAACTGGTTGAGTAATCATCATCACTATCTTCATTGGTTTCGATCACTTTAGGATGCATGCCTACAGAACCCAGATAACGCCACATCGCCACCTGCGGAGCCATATTGCTGACGCGGTTATACACGTAATCCAGGCCGGTGTTGATACTGTTATTTTCGCTGATCGGGAAACTTAACGTACTGCCCGCACCAAAACTTTTCAGCGTATATTCCGAGAGATCATCATCATCGGCTTTATAATCGTTGTAGAACAATTTGCCGCCGAGGCTAACACCATCCACCGTGAAATACGGGTTGGTCGCCGAAACTTCGACATAAGTCTGGTAATCATTTTTGGTGCCGCTAAAGCCAACGGTATTCCCGGTGCCCATCCAGTTATCCTGGCTGACACCCAACTGGAAACTTACGCCACTGTCCGTACCATAGCCGACACCAATGTTGAACGTGCCGGTGTTACGTTCTTTGACCTTGTACACCACATCAACCTGATCCGGGGTGCCCGGCACGCGCTGGGTATCAACATCCACCGTTTCGAAATAGCCGGTACGGTTGAGGCGATCTTTCCCCTGATCTACCAGGTTATTTGCCAGCCATGCACCTTCCATCTGACGCATTTCACGACGCAGTACCGCATCTTTTGAGGTGTCATTACCTTCAAAGCGCACCTTGCGTACATAGAAACGACGACCGGCATCCACATTGACGTGCAATTTTACCGTCTTGTCCGCATCGTTGATTTCTGGCTGGGTGCTAACCTGCGGGAAAGCGTAACCATAACGACCGAGCAGGCTCTTGATAGCGTTTTCATTCTGGGTAATCTGCGCACCGCTGTACAAACCGCCTTTAGGGATTTGCGCCAGTTTTTCAATCTCAGCAGAATGCCCGGCTAAATCGCCGTTCACCACCACGCCGCTGACATGATAGACATTGCCTTCGTTAATATTAACGGTGATATAAATCCCTTTGCGGTCTGGCGTTAAACTGACCTGGGTGGAGTCAATATTAAAACGCGCATAACCACGGTCGAGATAGAAACTGCGCAGCGATTCGAGGTCACCGGAGAGTTTTTCTTTCTGGTATTTCTGGTCGGCAATAAAATTCCACCACGGCACGTCATCACGCAACTGGAAACGCGATATCAGTTCATCGTCAGAAAAGGCGTGATTGCCGACAATATTGATCTGTTGAATTTTAGCCGAGACACCTTCGGTGAAGATAAATTTCAGATCGACGCGGTTGCGCGGCAAGGGTGTGACAACCGCTTTAACGCTGGCGGTATATTTGCCGACGCTGTAGTAAAAATCTTCCAGACCTTTTTCAATTGACGAGAGCATGGTGCGGTCAAGCGCTTCACCCACGCGTACACCGGTCGCATCCAGGTTCTGCTTCAGCTGTTCTTCTTTAATCGCTTTGTTGCCGGAGAAAGAGATGCTGGCAATTGCCGGACGCTCTTTCACCTTAATCAGCAGCGTGTCGCCGTCACGCAACACCTGTACATCTTCAAAGTTGCCTGTAGCAAACAGGGCACGAATGGTATTTTTGATGTCGTCATCATTGACACGATCGCCGACGCGCAATGGCATGCTCAGCATCGCCGCACCGGGTGCGACACGCTGTAATCCATCAAAATGAATATCCCTGAGGGTGAAATCATCTGCACCAAAGGCAGTGGTGGTTACCATGAAAAGTAACCCGGTTAACATCTTTTTCATCTGCTATGAGCCTGCCGTTATTCCTGTGCCTGTTGCGAATGCCTTGATTCCCGCACCACAAAAAATGGGCTGAACACATGGTTCAGCCCATCGGTAGTGGCGTTATGTTCCGGAAAAAAGACCGCAAAGCCTATGGTAAATTCATTGCGACAGGCCGATTTTCGGTTATTTTACAATAAGCTGAAAATCTGCTGCTTAAATCAAATCAGAAGAATTACGCCAGGCAAACAATTAACCTTCTGCCGCCGCCGTCTGAAAGGAGCGACGGTTGATGCTGGTTAACACCACCAGCACTGCCATTAATAGCCACTCGACAATCAGGGTGCCGGTAATCGCCGACAGATGAGTGCCATGCAGATAGAGTTGGGTGAATATGCTCCCCAGTAACATTGGCCCTAACCCCAGCGCCGACTGTTGCACCGTTGACAGCATCGCGCTCCCCGCGCCAGCCTGATGATGCGGCACGCCGGTCATGCCAATGCGATAAAAGGTGCTGACAATAAACGATTGTCCAAAGCCAATCAGCACGGTGGAAGGGATCAACGTCACCACCCCCACGTTTGGCCAGGCATATTGCAGCGTAGCGATCAGCGCCAGCAACCCCAGCATCTGAATGGTGCAACCGGTCAATAACGTGACACGTTTCCCGCGCCTTTCGACCATACGTGTACTTTGCAACGAGCCGATAAAATAGGCGATCCCCAGCGCGATAAAGGCATTGCCAGACTGAAAAGCGCTCAGCCCCAGGCCAGATTGCAGCGTCAGTGCCACCGCAAACATAAAGCCACTCCAGCAGGAGAAGAACAGCACCGCCATGGTTAAACCAAAACGCACCCCCGGCAGACGCATCAGCGAAGGCGGTAACAACGGCGCACCCTGTGCGGCTTCAAGGCGCAATGAACTTTGACGCAGGCGATGCAGAAACAGCGGGAACAACGCCAGCAGCAGGATGCACGGCCATGACCAATGCAGCACCGGACCCAACGCCAGAGCCAGCATCAGGCACCCTATCGCACCGGCCAGCAACAGCGTGCCGTTGACATCAATGGCGACGCGCTGGTTATTGTGCGTTTCCGGAACAAAGCGCCGCGCGGTCAGTAGCACAAACAGGCAAATCGGCAGGTTGATCAGAAACACGCTGCGCCAGCCGTAGCCGGCAATATCTGCTTTGATCAGGAAGCCCCCCAACACCTGGCCGACAATAAATGCCAGCCCACCAATGCCACCATACAGACCGATGGCACGCGCATGCGCCCGCCCCTTCAGGGTGACGTGTAAGGTCGCGAGGATTTGCGGCACGATAAATGCAGCACCAACCCCTTGTAACACGCGGGCGAACATCAGCATGCCCACATTGTTGGCAATGCCACACAGCAGAGATGCGATGCCAAAAGTCCAGACGCCTGCCAGGAAAACCCGACGGCGACCATAGTTATCCCCCAGGCGGCCGCCCATCGCCAGACAAATGGCGAAGGCAATGCCGTAAACCGCCACAATCAGCGCCAGTTCAATTGGTGTAGCGCGCAGGCTATGCGCCATGGCGTCAAGCGCAACGTTGACGATTGAAAAATCGATCATAGGCAGCAGCTGCCCGGAAAGCAGGACCACCAATCCTGCTCGTTGAAGTTGCGATGTATGCATCGGTTTTGCCCTTGTTTTTGTGTGCAGTGGGGCATAGCATTACCCAACCATTAAACGGGTACCAGTGCTTGTTTATCATGGTATAAATACTACCCGTCTTGTCAGGAGTTCTGCTGATGATTACCGCGCAACTGGCCAGCAACACCGCCAATCACAACCGTAAATTACTCGGCACCTTTTTGCGCACACGCCGGGAAAGTCTCGATCCGAACCGGCTGGGGCTACCGCGTATGCGCCACCGCCGGACGCCGGGGTTACGCCGTGAAGAAGTGGCTCAGTTGGCCGATGTGGGGGTGACATGGTACACCTGGCTGGAACAGGGGCGCGATATCAAGGCCTCGCCGAAAACCCTCACCGCCATCGCCACCGCGCTGCAATGCAACGATGTGGAGACTCAGCACCTGTTCTCCCTTGCCGGGCATATTCTGCCCTCGGTGCGCGTAGCGGCCGCCTGCTGCAAAATTGCCGAACACAATCAGCAAATGCTGGATGCCATCCAGTTACCGGCGATTATCGAAACACCCCGCTTCGATATCCTGGGTTACAACGCCGCATGGTGTCAGTTGATGGGGGTGAACATGGCAGAGATTGCCCCGGAGGATCGCAACTGCATCTGGCTGGCGTTCAATCATCCTGCCTGGCGTGCTGCCATGGCCGACTGGGAGGAAGTCATGCCGCAAATGGTGGCGATGTTTCGCGGGCAGATGGGCGAACACCTCGGCGATCCACACTGGGAAAGTTTTCTTGCTCGCTTGCTCGCCAGTTCCGACGAATTTGGCCGCACCTGGCAGCGTTATGAATTGGGTAAAGTGGAAAACCGCGTGAAGCGTTTTCACCGCGCCAGCGTGGGGGAAATGACGTTGCGCCAGAACAACTGGTGGTCGGCCTCGCGCAACGGTGACCGTTTGCTGGTTTATGTGCCTGACGATGCCACCAGCGCGGCATCATTACAGCAGCTAATCGCCCCGGCGTAACAATGCACCATTGCGCGATACATCGCGCCGCTACGAAAACGTGCGTTATTGGCCTGGTCGGCATGAATGCCGACCCTACAGAGCGTACCCGACGAGTGGTTTTCTCACCACGGCGACCGCAAGTTCCAGCAGCGCCAGCAGCACCAGCGACCAGACAAACGCGCTTTTGCCTGCGGTCACCAGCAGCCAGCCGCCGAAAACCGGAAAGCCAAATATGCCGACAAAATATGACACCACAAACCATGTCAGGGCTGCGTGGCGATCCGGCGGCGGTGAGTCGTTAACCGCCCAGGTCTGAATCACCGGATAGAGCAGACCATAACCGCCACCGGTCAACATCCCGGCCGCAATCTGGAACGCGGGATGGATTGCCAGCCCCAGCAGGCAAATCAACCCCGCAATCAGACAGCCCAGCAACCCCACCATCAGTGGTAAACGTGGCCAGGTGGGCAAACGTCGCACCAGCAACAGGCGAGCGACAACGGCAGTCACCGCATGTACGGTGAAGAATGTTCCGGCACTGACACTTGTTCCTTCCGTCAGAGACACCTGGAACGCCATCATTCCAGAGAACACCGCCCCTCCGAGACCGACCATCATCACCGGGCGCAGCGCGGCTCCCGCCACCAGCGCAGGCAACTTCCGCACCCAGGGGCGCAAATTGCGCTCAACGCCGGGTCGCGGCTCCCTGGAGCCAAAGATCATCAGCAGCAGGCAAGCCACGCCCCCCATCGCGGCTACACAGAGAAACGTGGTTTGCAGCGATAATCCCGCGTGCACCATCACTGCTCCCAGCAATACCGGACTCCCGCAAATCCCGGTCATCTGAAAGGCGCTAAACAGCGTAAAGCCGGATCCGCGCTCAGCGTCAGTCAGACGCTCCGACAACGCCAGCGGTGCGGCAAGGTAAAACATGCCCCACCCCAGTCCCATCAGTAACGTCGCCAGCCGGGGAAGAGAATCAGGATGCAGACCGGGCAGATTGCCCAGCAGCACATAACCTCCGGCCAGCACCAGTGCAGCTACTGCTGCCAGCCTGGCCGCATCAATTCTACCGGCACACCAGCCGACCAGCGGGACGCCCATCAGCGTCCCAACCAATGCCATGCTGAGGGCATTTCCGGTATCAATATCACTGCCACCCTGGGCACGGAACCAGGCAGAAATCAGGAACGTGCCACCGTATCCTCCAGCGGTAAACAACGTTCCCAGCAGGATAAACGGCGTAGAGGTACTGCGCATATTTACTCTCCTCCCTGAGTGACCACGATATTGGATTTTTGCGTTTATGGCGTCATGCCACCGCCGGGTCTGTGGCAGACCCGTCCCTGACCGACTCAATGTTTTGTCAGTGCAATGGATGAAAGTCGAGGTATCCGGTTAATAGTCAGGAAAAAATCAGGCAGGGGATGGGGTGTGAATTTTCAGATGTTTGTCATCGGCGGGGATTCAGGCGCTTTCAGGGTGAGGTCACATCAACCATTGCCTCACCCCTTTCCCAACACGCGGGAATATACTTGTGCGTGACTAACCTCCATGTCTTGCCCGTTGCAGCGCATGGCGGAATTGCCTTACGTCATGCGGGAACCAGCAACGGCGCGACAGGGGAACATCTTCATCTACCGCTTCTGGTAGCGGAAGTCTCTCCAGCGTACCGCGATTGCAAATCGCCCGCGCTAAGGTCGCTGGCGGAACCCCCAGATAGCGTGCCATTTCCGGCAACGTCATGACTGAGTTACGCATCATAACCTCCTCTTCATCTGTGATTTGATCTCCATGGTTGAGCCATCAGATATAAGTTTTATTGATTTGCGTCAGAATAGAATTTAATTCGGGACAAAAAATAACCAATTCGCGCTTTGCCGTTAGTGACCGCGAAAATGTCTGACCCGCCGCACAGAATCGACTTCACCTGCTGCCGTATTGCACCAAAAGTGAACTACGCTGCACAAATGTTGATCTGTTGTTAATTCACTTCGCCATCATTTCGCCGGTTTTTTGCGCCCTGCGACATTGGCACGCGTTCTGCATTGTTATTTAACTAACAGGATGTCAGCCGATGACAGCCCGCTAACACGGAGGCCGCGATGACTGCAAAACCCGAATTGATCGCCCGCATTGAAGCCAGTTTCAGCCAGCAAACGCCCAGTGCCCGGCGTATTGCCAGCTGGTTGCTGACGCACAGCGCGCAGATTCCGTTTGAAACAGCGGACAGTATCGCCCGTGCCACCGGCACCACAGGTATCACCGTTGGCCGCTATCTGCGCAAACTCGGTTATCGCAACCTCGACGACGTGAAGAAAAGCCTGCGCGACCTGCCAGCCATCCCTTATCAGGCCTGGGGCATGAACGAACGTCTCGATGCCTGGCAGCAGCAAAACCATTTGCCGCGTCGTTCACAACAGTCGCTGGATCTGGAGCTGGATGCCATCCAGCACGTTTATCAACTGGCGCAGAGCGACGTTTTCCAGCGCGTGGTACAGCAGCTCACCCACGCCGATGCGGTGTTTGTCCTCGGCATTCAGTCCACGCGTGGTATCGCCAACGCCTTTTTCAGCCATCTGGAATATTTGCGTCCGCGCGTCAGCTATGCCGAAGGGTTGTCCGGCAGCTGGGTGGAATCACTCAACTCGGGTTTCGAACGCCCCTATGTGGTGATCACTGACACGCGCGCTTACTCCGCCATCGCACGCCAGTATTGTCGTGTCGCCAGCGAACAACAGGTGGCACTGGCGTTGATTACCGATATCTGGTGCCCGTGGGCGCGTGATTACCCATTGGATTTATTGCAGGTGAAAACCGATACCGGCCATTTCTGGGATTCGCTGGCACCAATCTCCTGTCTGTTTAATCTGCTGCTTTCGGGTGTGGTCGATCAACTGGGCGATGGCCTGGCCACTCGCCTGGCGACCAATCGCCAGTTGCAGCAGGAATTTGGTCAATTTGAACGTTAAGGATTGCTATGTCTGACAATTGTGAACTGGTCGATCTCGCGCAGCATTTTCCAGAGTTGCTGATCGATCTGAAATACGCCACGGACGATAACATCACCGGACGCCCCATTTACCGCGAAGCGCGCTGCCTGCTGCACCCCGACGCCGTTACCGCGCTGGAAAAAAGCCTCGCCATTGCTGCGCTGGCCGGTCTGCAACTGCGCGTCTATGACGCTTATCGTCCACGTCAGGCACAGGCACTGCTGTGGCAAGCCTGTCCCGACCCGCAATATGTCGCCGATCTCACCCTCGGTTCCAATCACAGTCGCGGCGTTGCCATTGACCTCACGCTGATGGACCCGCACGGGCAAATCCTCGATATGGGTGCGGGTTTTGATGAGATGCATGAACGTTCTCATCAGTACCATCCTTCCGTGCCGGTCGCGGCACAGCGTAATCGTCTGTTACTCAACGCGATTATGTTTGGCGGCGGCTTTGTTGGCATGAGCAGCGAATGGTGGCATTTCGAACTACCTGATGCGCTGCGTTATCCGCTGCTGGACGATCGTTTTTCCTGTTACGACAACACCTTTCTTTCCTGTTAACTGGAGCTTTGCGATGAAGACGACACACCTGTTCCGTTCGCTGTTACGTCCGGCCCTTTTGACCAGCGCGCTGGCACTCGCCCTTCCTGCTGCCGTGCAGGCGGCGGTGCCAAAAGATATGCTGGTGATCGGCAAAGCCGCCGATCCGCAAACCCTCGATCCGGCGGTCACCATTGATAATAACGACTGGACCGTCACCTACCCGGCCTATCAGCGTCTGGTGCGCTACAAAACGGTGGATGGCAAAGGCTCTACCGAAGTAGAGGGTGATTTGGCCGCCAGCTGGCAGGCATCAGCAGACCAGAAAACCTGGACTTTCAAACTAAAAGATAACGCGAAATTTGATGATGGCAGCGCCGTCACTGCCGACGCGGTGAAAGCGTCGTTTGAACGTTTGCTGAAAATTAAACAAGGCCCGGCAGAAGCTTACCCGGCTGACCTCAGAATAGACGTCATTGATGCGCACACGGTGAAATTCACCCTCAGCCAGCCGTTCGCCCCTTTCCTGTATACCCTGGCGAACGACGGTGCCTCGATCATTAACCCGGCGGTGTTGAAAGCGCACCCTGATGATGATGCGCGCGCTTATCTGGCTGAGCATACCGCCGGTTCAGGCCCGTTTATGTTGAAAAGCTGGCAGAAAGGTCAGCAGCTGGTGCTGGTACCGAACCCACATTACGCCGGTGCGAAACCCGCGTTTAAACGCGTATCAGTAAAAATCATTGGTGAAAGCGCCTCGCGCCGTCTGCAACTGTCACGCGGCGATATCGATATCGCTGACTCACTGCCGGTCGATCAACTCACTGCCCTGAAGCAGGAAGGCAAAGTCGAGGTGGCAGAATATCCGTCGCTGCGCGTGACTTATCTCTACCTCAACAACGGCAAGGGGCCGATGAGTCAGGTCGATCTGCGTCGTGCGATCTCCTGGGCCACCGATTATCAGGGCATGGTAAAAGGCATTCTTAGCGGTAACGGCAAACAAATGCGCGGCCCGATTCCGGACGGGATGTGGGGCTATGATGCCTCCGCCATGCAATACAGCATGGATGAAGCGAAAGCCAAAGCCGCACTGGACAAAGTGCCACAGAAACCCACCAGCCTGACCTTCCTCTATTCAGATAACGATCCCAACTGGGAGCCGATTGCCCTTTCCACCCAGGCCAGCCTGAGCAAGATCGGTGTCAACGTGAAGCTGGAGAAGCTGGCGAACGCCACCATGCGTGAGCGCGTGGGCAAAGGGGATTATGACATCGCCATCGGTAACTGGAGTCCGGACTTCGCCGACCCCTACATGTTTATGAACTACTGGTTCGAGTCGGATAAGAAAGGCCTGCCGGGTAACCGTTCCTTTTATGAAAACGCCGAAGTGGACAAGCTGCTGAAAAGTGCGCTGGCCACCACCGATCAGCAGGCGCGCACCAAAGATTATCAGCAGGCGGAGAAAATCGTCATCGACGAAGCTGCCTACGTTTATCTGTTCCAGAAGAACTACCAGCTGGCGATGAACAAGCAGGTAAAAGGTTATGTATTTAACCCGATGCTGGAACAGGTGTTTAACATCGCCAGCATGAGTAAGTAAGCCACTCAACACACGGCGTCGGTAACGGCGCCGTCAGGGAGCGCCGATGACACTCTGGCAAATTTTACGCCAGCGCTGCTGGGGACTTTTCCTGGTCGTCGCTGGGGTCTGCGTGATCACCTTTATTATCTCGCACCTGATACCGGGCGATCCGGCGCGCCTGCTGGCCGGAGACCGGGCCAGTGAGGCGATTGTGCAGCATATCCGTCAGCAACTCGGGCTGGATCAACCTTTATGGGTGCAGTTCGGACGCTATGTCATGGCCTTACTGCATGGCGATCTTGGCACCTCGATCCGCACTGGACGCCCAGTGCTGGAGGAGATGCGTACCTTTTTCCCCGCCACACTGGAACTGGCCAGCTGTGCGTTGGTGCTGGCGCTGCTGATTGGCATTCCGCTCGGCGTGCTGTCGGCGGTGTATCGCAATCGCTGGCTGGATCATCTGGTCCGTCTGCTGGCCATCACCGGCATTTCTACCCCGGCCTTCTGGCTCGGACTGGGGGTAATTGTGCTGTTCTACGGTCATCTGCAACTGTTACCCGGCGGCGGACGGTTGGATGACTGGCTCGATCCGCCCGCTCGGATCACCGGCTTTTACACGATTGATGCCTTGCTGGCGGGCGACAGCGACGTATTTTTCAATGCGCTCCAGCATCTGATTCTGCCCTCGCTGACACTGGCCTTTGTTCATCTTGGCATTGTGGCGCGCCAGATCCGTGGCGCGATGCTGGAACAACTCAGCGAAGACTATATCCGTACCGCGCGTGCCAGCGGGTTACCGAATCGGGTGATCATCCTGCGTTATGCCCTGCCAAACGCACTGATCCCCTCCGTCACGGTATTGGGTCTGGCGCTGGGTGACCTGTTGTACGGTGCCGTCCTCACTGAAACCGTATTTTCCTGGCCCGGCATGGGCGCATGGGTGGTGGCCTCCATCCAGGCACTCGATTTCCCGGCAGTAATGGGTTTTGCCGTGGTGGTTTCTTTTGTTTATGTGCTGGTCAATCTGGCGGTGGATCTGATCTACCTGTGGATCGACCCGCGCATCGGTCGCGGAGGTGACGCATGATGATGACGGAAGTCGAACCGCGTGTGCGCCGCAGCAAAGTCTGGCCTGCCCGCCTGAAACGAACCTTCTGGCTGCTGCGCCAAAGCCCGCTCACCTTAGTGGGGGGGCTGATTATGCTGCTGATGTTAATGTTGCTGGTGCTGTCGCCGTGGCTGGCACCTTACGATCCCAATGCGCTGGATCTCACCGCCAGGTTGCAGGCACCCTCAGCGCTGCACTGGTTCGGCACCGATGAAGTGGGTCGCGACCTGTTCAGCCGCGTACTGGTTGGCAGCCAGCAATCCATGGTGGCGGGATTGATGGTGGTGGTGATTGCCGGAGGGATTGGCTCGCTGCTGGGCTGCTTTTCCGGCGTGCTGGGCGGGCGCGGTGATGCGCTGATCATGCGGTTGATGGATATCATGTTATCGATTCCGTCGCTGGTGCTGACCATGGCGCTGGCGGCGGCGCTGGGGCCGAGCCTGGTGAATGCCATGCTGGCGATTGCCATCGTGCGTATCCCGTTTTACGTGCGACTGGCGCGCGGACAAACCCTGATCGTGCGCCAGTTTACCTATGTGCAGGCCGCACGCACCTTTGGTGCCTCACGCTGGCATCTGATCAGCTGGCATATCCTGCGTAATGCCCTGCCGCCGTTGATCGTGCAGGCATCACTGGATATTGGCAGCGCCATCCTGATGGCGGCAACGCTGGGTTTTATCGGCCTTGGCGCGCAGCAACCCACCGCCGAATGGGGGGCGATGGTCGCGGTCGGTCGTAATTACGTGCTGGACCAATGGTGGTATTGCACCTTCCCCGGTGCGGCGATCCTGATCACCGCGGTCGGCTTTAATCTGTTTGGTGACGGACTGCGCGACCTGCTTGATCCAAAAACGGGAGGACAACACTGATGGTGGCTCCGGTACTGGAAATGCGCGATGTGCAGTTAAGCTTCCCGATTTATCAGGGCGAAGTCCACGCGCTGAATCATGTGTCGCTGAATGTGGGACGTGGCGAGATTGTGGGTGTGGTGGGTGAGTCTGGCTCCGGGAAATCGGTCACGGCGATGCTGGCCATGCGTCTGCTGCCAGAGGGACGTTATCGCGTGCCACAGGGTGAGGTCACGCTACTCGGGGAAGATGTGTTACACGCCAGCGAAAAGCAGCTACGACAATGGCGTGGCTCGCGCGTGGCGATGATTTTTCAGGAACCGATGACGGCACTCAACCCGACCCGACGCATTGGTCGGCAAATCATTGAGGTGATCCGTCATCACCAGGCGCTGACACGCAAATCTGCACAAGAAAAAGCCATCAGCCTGCTGGAGGAGATGCAAATCCCCGATGCCGCGCAGGTGATGAAACGCTATCCGTTTGAACTCTCGGGCGGCATGCGCCAGCGCGTGATGATTGCGCTGGCCTTCTCCTGTGACCCGACGCTGATCATCGCCGATGAACCGACCACCGCGCTGGATGTGACGGTGCAACTTCAGGTGCTGCGCCTGCTGAAGCAAAAAGCGCGTACCAGCGGCACCTCGGTACTGTTTATCAGCCATGACATGGCGGTGGTGTCGCAGTTATGCGATCGCTTGTACGTGATGTATGCCGGTAGCGTGATTGAACGTGGCGCGACTCAGGATCTGATTCGCCACCCGGTTCATCCTTATACCCAGGGGTTATTGCAGTGTGCACCGGAACAGCGCGCACCACGCTCAACCTTGCCCGCGATCCCCGGCACCGTACCCAATCTGGCGCATTTGCCGACAGGCTGTGCCTTCCGCGATCGCTGCTTCGCCGCCGGACCACGCTGCGCTGAAATCCCCACGCTGCAACCCTGCGGCAACGCCAGCCAGTTTACCGCCTGCTGGTATCCGCAACAGGAGAACGCCTATGTCTGATATGTTGCTGGAACTGCGCGATGTGCACGTCAACTTTCCGCTGCGCCGTAACTGGCTGGGTCGTGTGACTGAACAGGCCCATGCGCTGAATGGGCTCGATCTGCAACTAAAACGCGGCGAAACGCTGGGAATTGTCGGCGAATCGGGCTGCGGAAAAAGCACCCTCGCCCAGTTGCTGATGGGTATGCTGCAACCACAGCAGGGTGAGTGTCAGCGTAGCGGACAGGCCAAAAGCACGATGCAAATGGTGTTTCAGGACCCGCTATCCTCGCTGGACCCGCGCCTGCCGGTGTGGCGCATTATCACCGAGCCGGTATGGATTCAGCAGCGCCTGAAGGAATCCGCACGCCGACAGCTGGCGGCAGAGCTGGCACAACTGGTGGGGATTCGCGTGGAATATCTTGATCGCCTGCCACACGCTTTTTCTGGCGGACAACGTCAGCGTATCGCTATCGCCCGGGCGCTTTCCTCCAGCCCGGATATTATCGTGCTGGATGAACCCACCTCGGCGCTGGATATTTCGGTACAGGCTCAGATCCTCAATCTGCTGGTCACGCTGCAACAGCAGCGCAACCTGACTTATGTGCTGATCTCACACAACGTATCCGTTGTACGCCATATGAGCGACCGCGTGGCGGTGATGTATCTGGGGCAAATTGTCGAGCTGGGTCAGGCGGAGCAGGTCTTATCGGAGCCACAACATCCTTATACCCGGCTGCTGCTGGCTTCGGTGCCTGATATTCACCAACCCCTCGCGGAGCATATCGCGTTACGTAAAACCGATCTCCCCGGCAACCGTATCCTGCCTGCGGGCTGTTATTTTCGCGATCGCTGCCCGCAGGCAAATGAGGGATGTGGGCAGCCGCAGACGCTGCGGGTGATCGGAGGAGAACGATCGGTACGTTGCTGGCAGGTTACGGGTTCAGACTAACAATCCGCCCTTCACGCGCGCTAACAAATGCCGCATCCAGCACTTCCAGCACGCTAATCGCCTGCTCCGTCGTAACCGGCGGAGCACTGCCGGTTTTCACCGCCGCCGCAAACGCGGCGTAATAATCATGATATGCCCCCTGCGCTGACGGGATCTTTTCATCCCCTGCCGCGGTATGTAGCGTGCCCCAGTGCTCCGGGGGTTCAAATCCCCAGTTGGCTCGATCATCCAGTGGACGCTGACCGGCATAGATCGCACGCGCCTGCACATCCGATCCCTGAGCAACATAGCTGCCCTTGTCACCGTATAACCGTAGCTCACGCATCGCCAGATGATTGATTTTACTTGAGGAAATATAAGAATGGGCACCACTGCTGTGGGTTAAGGTCAGCACAAAACTGGCATCCGTCGGCCCTTCGGGACGATCAACAATATCCAGATGCGCCAGCACTGCGGTCACCGGCCCCATCAGCCACATCGCCTGATCCACCAGATGGCTACCCATATCGCGCAGCAACCCACCCGTTTCACCGCCTTCCAGCGTGTGCGGCTCATCAAGATCCATACGGTTATGCAAGCGCCATAACTTGCCGACCTTTTGCTGTTCAATCAGCTGGCGTAACGTCTGCATATCCGCATCAAAACGACGGTTGTGATAAACACCGAGCACCACGCCTTTTGCGCGAGCAGCAGCAGCCAGCTCACGCCCGGTTTTTGCGTCCGGAGCAAAGGGTTTATCGGCAATCACCGCCACGCCCGCGCTAATCGCTTCCAGCACCAGTTCACGGCGCGTCTGAGGTGGCGTGGTAATGGTGACGATATCCACCCCGGCAGCCAGCAACGCTGTCAGGCTGGGGTAGATGGGGACATCCGGGAAATCAGCTCTGACTTTGGCAATCGTGGCAGGTGCGCGCGCCACTACACCCGCCAGTTCCAATCCTTCAGTTGCTGAAATAAATGGTGCATGGAAGTTCTGACCGCCAGTACCATAACCCACTAATCCAACTCTCATATTCCCTCCGTGAACGGCATAAGTTGTTGATGATGCATCATTGCAAACGATAGCAAAAATACACCGTTAAACAACACGAACATTTCATAATTGAGAGTTTCGGAACATTATTACTGCGCAGCCGGGAAGTAATGAACAGGTGTGGGGAAATCCGCAGCGGTTTTGCCCAGCAACCGGTGCGGACGGAAATCATGCAGCAAAGCATTGGGAGCATCACTGATTAATTCCTCCGCCACCAGGCGACCAATCAGCGGCGACAACGTCATGCCGCTGTGCATCACCGCGAGATACACCCGCTGATGCGGTGTGACAAATCCCAGCGCCGGTAAGCCATCTGCCGGACGTGCACGCTGGCCCACCACAATGCGCTCAATTTGCAACGAACCGGCGTCATCAAACAATTCGCGGTAACGCGCCTGCATTTGTCTGGCAAGGTCGCTGTCGGTCGCGGGTGGCGCGGCGGGATCGGCCTGGTCATCCATATCCAGCGCCTGTAACAGCAGGCGACCGCCGCCATCCGGACGCACATTCAACTGCGGTGAAATCAGGTTGGTGCCGAGCGATAACGGCTGCGGCGCGGTTCGCGCGAGGAAGCTACAGCCGATTTTATTGGGCTGGGTAGCGTCAGTCAGCGCCAGTTGCAGGCCGAGATGTGCCAGCAGTTCGGCAGACCAGCGTCCGGTCGCCACCACCAGCCGATCACCCTGCCAGTGTTCGCCGTTTTCCAGCTGTAAACGGACTTGGCTGGCGCTCTCCTGCACAGCTGTCACCTGACAATGCTGGTGCAATATCGCACCGGAGGCACGGGCATCAGCCCATAACCGCGCCAGATAAAGTGAGGGATAAAGCAATGATTCCGCAGGGAAATGCCACAGGCTGCCGCTGACCGCCGCACTGCGCAATTCCGGGATTTCGCGCTGCAATTCGCCCAGCGTCACTTCCCGCGCCGGATAACCCATAGATTGCAGCCGTGCGGCCCGCTGCTGCAGTTCTGCCTGCCCCGCCTCCGAGGCCCACTCCCAGGTGCCGCAGGTTTCCAGCCAGCGCAAGCCCGAGGGATGCGACAGCTGCAATTTCACGTGTTCTTCCATCGACAGCACATTAAGCTGGTGATAACTCTCGGGTTGTTTGCCATTGGAGTTAAGCCAGGCAAACGAGGTGCTGCTGGTACCTGCGCCCATATGTTGCTGCTCGAAAATGGTGACCTGCACGCCCTGCAAGGCCAGCGCACGCGCTACCGCCATGCCGATGACGCCACCACCAATCACTGCAATTTTTTGCGCTGTCATATCTGGCTCCCTGAAAAAAAAATCAACCATATCATAATCAATAGCGGCCAGCGGAAAGTAAATTCCCGCCAGCTGCATTGCCACAATGGATATAAGTTTTTCTTCTGAAGTCAGATAATAAAATTATACCGGGCTGACAATTTCTCCGGTGGAGAAATAAGACAACAGGTTCTCCAGCACATTATTTGCCATCTGCTCACGCGTTTCATAGGTAGCGCTGGCAATATGCGGCATTAATATCACATTCTCCAGCGCACACAGGGCTGGGTTAATAATCGGTTCCTGCGGATAAACATCCAGTGCCGCGCCCTTAATGACCCCCTGCTGTAATGCCGCAATCAGATCCGTTTCATTAACCACATTGCCGCGCGCCACATTGATCAGCACCCCCTCGGCACCGAGCGCTTTCAGCACGGTTTTATCGACAATATGCTGATTCTCCGTGCTACCCGGCAGAGCCAGCACCAGAAAATCGCTGAATGCCGCCAGTTGTTCGATATTATCGCAGCGACGATAGCTCACCGCTTTGGCACTACGGGCAGTATAGGCCACCTCCATACCAAAGGCCTCTGCGCGGCGGGCAATCGCCAGACCAATCGCGCCAAGCCCGGCGATGCCGAGCTTTTTGCCGCTGACTTTGCTGGAAAGCGCCGGAGCCTGCACTTCCCACTGGCCGGAACGGGCAAACTGATCGTAATGCAGCAATTTACGGGAAAAGGCCAGCGTCAGTCCCAGCGCCAGATCCGCCACGTCATCGGTCAGAATATCTTTGGTGATACTGACCTGTATCTGGCGTGATGCGGCATTGGCAAGGTCAATACGATCGGTACCGACACCAAAAACGGCAATCGCTTTACAGGCCGGTAATTGCGCCAGCAGAGAATTATCCACCCCAACGTCACCCCGCGTGACAATTGCCTCGATGGACTTTCCCTCGCGCTGCAAAAATAACGCCGCATCATCATGCTCATATAAGCGATGGCAGTGAAAATGTTGCGTCAGCTTTTCATCCAGCAGCGGCATCAACGGCTGAATAATAAGGATTTCAGGTTGTGTGGTTGGCATTTTTCTTTCCGCGATAAATTGGGTTCATCCTCAGACTAACGGATTAACGTTATGTTACGGCGAGTGGTTACTTTTTTCGTCGCAGCGATCACGTTAACTATTGCGCAGCTTTAGGCCAGTCATATTCAGAGTCTCAATACAAATCGCTTCGCTTATCTGGCGAAGTCCCCCTGTGCAGTCTACGGTTAAAAAAACCACAAAGATTTAATAACCTTTGGAAAACGCTATGTCTGCCCGTGTTGATACTCTTGCCAACCCGCACAGCGAGCTGCACCGGCTGCAACAGCGGTTGCAGTTACATCTTGAGCAGTTGCTCCCTGGCGGGCAGCAGGCAGATCGCGTGCGGGCAGCAATGCGGGCAGGCACACTGGCACCCGGCAAACGCATTCGTCCCTTGCTGCTGTTGCTGGCGGCGCATGATATGGGGTGCGACATCCAACAACCGGGCCTGCTCGACCTCGCTTGCGCGGTGGAGATGGTGCACGCCGCGTCGTTGATTCTTGATGACATCCCCTCAATGGATAATGCGCAGATGCGTCGCGGCCGCCCCACCGTGCACCGCGAATTTGGCGAGAATGTCGCCATCCTCGCGGCGGTGGCGCTGCTTAGCCGCGCTTTTGAGGTGATCGCACTGGCACCCGGCCTGGCAGCAAAACATAAATCCGCCGCCGTTGCCGAGCTATCTTCGGCGGTAGGTTTACAGGGACTGGTGCAGGGGCAATTTCAGGATCTGCATGATGGCGCTCATATACGCAGTGCCGAAGCCATCGAACTCACCAATGAACTCAAAACCAGCGTGTTATTCCGCGCCACGCTACAAATGGCGGCAATCGCAGCAAACGCTTCGCCATCGGTACGACAGAAACTGAGCTTTTTTGCTCAGGACTTAGGCCAGGCCTTTCAGTTACTTGACGATCTCGCCGATGGCGGCAAGCACACCGGTAAAGATCGCCACCAGGACGCGGGAAAATCCACACTGGTGGCGATGCTGGGGGCAGAAGGTGCCGAGCGCCGCTTACGTGACCATCTGCGCAGCGCCGATGCGCATCTGGCCTGCGCCTGCCATCGCGGTATGGCTACCCGCCAGTACATGCACGCCCTGTTTAATCAACAGCTGGCGAGGTTCAACTGAGCAGCGACTATGACGTCATCCTGGTGGGGGCCGGGCTGGCAAACGGGCTGATCGCTTTGCGGCTGCGCCAGCAACATCCCACGCTGAAATGCCTGCTGCTGGAAAGCCAGCCCCAGGCAGGCGGTAACCACACCTGGTCGTTTCATCAGGAGGATTTACATGCCGATCAGCATCGCTGGATCGCGCCACTGGTTACCCGGCGCTGGTCAGGATATCAGGTGCGTTTCCCGGCGTTGCAACGCACCCTGCCCGGTGATTATTTCACGATTTCGTCGGCCACCTTTGCCCGTCAGCTGCATGCCATCTTCGGCGATGACCTCTGCACCCACTGTACCGTACAACAGCTGACGCCCTGTAGCGTCACGCTGGCTGATGGCCGCCAATGGCAGGCTCCGGTGGTGATCGACGGTCGTGGCGTGCAATATTCCCCGCATCTGTCCCTCGGCTATCAGGTGTTTATCGGTCAGGAATGGCAACTGGCGCAACCGCATGGGCTGACCCAACCGATACTGATGGATGCAACAGTGCCGCAGCAGCAAGGTTACCGGTTTGTCTACACCCTGCCACTCAGCAATGACCGGTTGCTGATTGAGGACACCCACTATATCGATACCCCTCTGCTGGCACAGGAAGTGGCACGACAGCATATCGCCGATTATGCCCGACAGCAGCGCTGGCACTTAAGCCTGCTGATACGTGAGGAACGCGGCGCATTGCCCATCACCCTGAGCGGAGATATTGACGCTTTCTGGCAGCAGCAACGTGGGCAGCCATGCAGCGGCCTGCGCGCCGGATTGTTCCACGCCACCACCGGCTATTCATTACCCACGGCGGTGGCGCTGGCGGAACACATCGCCAGCCTGCTGCCCACCGATGCCAATACGCTGAGCCAACATATCGAGACCTTTGCCCGACGACAGTGGCGTGAGCAACGCTTTTTCCGCCTGCTGAATCGCATGCTGTTTCTCGCCGGTCAGCCCAATCAACGCTGGCGCGTGATGCAACGTTTTTACCAGCTGAATGCCGGATTAATTGGCCGCTTTTATGCCGGGCAGCTGACCCTTACCGACAAAGTACGCATTCTGTGCGGCAAACCTCCGGTCCCACCCGCTGCCGCGTTGCGGGCGCTGCTGGCGACAAAAGTGCAAACAGGGAAGAAACCATGAAGCGTATTTACGTGATTGGCGCGGGCTTTGGCGGCCTGGCGCTGGCAATCCGTCTACAGGCAGCGGGCATCCCTACCACCGTGCTGGAGCAGCGCGATAAACCCGGTGGCCGTGCTTATGTCTGGCAGGATCAGGGGTTTACCTTCGATGCCGGCCCCACGGTGATTACCGATCCCACCGCCATTGAGGCGCTGTTCACGCTGGCGGGCAAGTCATTGCGTGATTATGTCGAACTGATGCCCGTCACCCCCTTTTATCGCCTGTGCTGGGAGGATGGTCGGACGCTCGATTATGACAACGACCAGACCCGGCTGGAGCAACAAATCGCCGCATTTAACCCGCCTGATGTGGCGGGATACCGTCAGTTTCTCGCCTATTCACGCGATGTCTTCAATGAGGGTTACCTGAAACTCGGCACCGTCCCTTTTTTGTCGCTACGCGCTATGCTGCGCGCCGGTCCGCAACTCGGTCGCTTGCAGGCATGGCGCAGCGTTTACAGCATGGTGGCGAAGTTTGTGCAGGATGACCATCTGCGTCAGGCTTTTTCTTTTCACTCGCTGCTGGTGGGCGGTAATCCGTTTGCCACATCATCGATTTATACCTTAATCCATGCGCTGGAACGTGAATGGGGCGTGTGGTTTCCGCGTGGTGGCACCGGGGCGCTGATCAACGCCATGGTGAAGCTGTTTCAGGATCTCGGCGGCGAACTGTTGCTGAATGCGCAGGTGGACAGGCTTGAAACTGAGGGTGACCGGATAAGCGGTGTGCAGCTGGCCGATGGGCGACGTTTTGCCGCAGCGGCAGTGGCCTCCAACGCCGATGTGGTTCATACCTATGCCAGCCTGTTGGCGCATCATCCCCTGGCCGCCAAACGCGCTGCTGCGCTAAAACGCAAACGCATGAGTAACTCGCTGTTTGTACTTTATTTCGGCCTGAATCAACCACATGCGCAGTTGGCACATCACACGGTATGTTTCGGCCCACGCTATCGCGGGTTGATTGATGAGATTTTCCATAGCAACCAGCTTTCGCCGGATTTCTCGCTGTATCTGCATGCCCCCTGCGCCAGCGATCCGGGTCTGGCACCGCCGGGATGTGGCAGTTTTTATGTGCTGACGCCCGTGCCACATCTGGGCACGGCGGATATTGACTGGCAGCAGGAAGGCCCGCGCTTACGCGATCGTATTTTTGCTTATCTTGAGCAGCACCAGATGCCTGGTTTGCGTTCGCAACTGGTGACCGAGCGCATGTTCACGCCCTTTGATTTTCGCGACACGCTACATGCCCATCATGGCTCAGCGTTTTCGCTGGAACCAATTCTGACGCAGAGCGCCTGGTTCCGGCCACACAATCGCGATGCTGCGATTCATAATTTATATCTGGTTGGCGCAGGCACCCATCCCGGTGCCGGGGTTCCTGGGGTCATTGGCTCGGCCAAAGCCACTGCGCAACTGATGCTGGAGGATCTTGCCGGATGAGTATGCCGCTAATGGAGCACGCCACCTGGACCATGGCTGCTGGCTCAAAAAGTTTTTCAACCGCTGCAAAGCTGTTTGATGCCTCAACGCGACGCAGCACGCTGATGCTGTATGCCTGGTGTCGTTATTGCGATGACGTCATTGATGGCCAAACGCTGGGAATGCCCGGATCGCAGCATGCTGTCGATGATGCACTGGCCCGTATGGCGCATTTGCAACTGGAAACTCGCCGGGCCTACAGCGGTGCCACCATGACTGAACCGGCGTTTGCAGCCTTTCAGGAAGTGGCGTTGATGCACCATATCCCACCGCAACTGGCTTTCGACCATCTCGAAGGTTTTGCTATGGATGCGCGTAACCAGCGCTATCTGAGCTTCGACGATACCCTGCGCTACTGCTATCACGTCGCGGGGGTGGTGGGTTTAATGATGGCGCGCGTCATGGGGGTGCGTGATGAAAAGGTGCTGGATCACGCCTGTGATTTAGGGCTGGCGTTTCAGCTGACCAATATCGCACGCGATATCATCGAGGACGCACGCAATGGTCGCTGCTATCTGCCTTCGGACTGGCTGCATCCGCTGGGTTTACACGCCGAAAACCTCGCCGATGTGCAACATCGTGCAGCGATTGCCACGTTAGCTGCACGGCTGGTGGCAGAAGCAGAACCTTATTATCAGTCCGCATACGCCGGATTGTCAGGGCTGCCGCTGCGTTCGGCCTGGGCTATCGCCACTGCTCACGGCGTGTATCGTGAAGTTGGCATGAAAGTATTGCAGGCAGGCGCACAGGCGTGGGATGCGCGTCAGCATACCAGCAAAGGTGAGAAACTTGGGTTACTGCTGAAGGGAGCCATGCTGGCAATGCGATCGCGGCTGGTTGCGCCATTGGCGCGCCCGGCTGGGCTGTGGCAACGACCGGAAAACCCCGCGCGATAAATCGCGCCGCTACCGTTGCGTATGATTCTTTGACACCCTTTCTCGCCCCTGTCGCTGGCGCAACGCCGCCTGTAACTTAGGCAACGGCGGGGCATATAAAAAACCGAACGAGACGCAACCTTCACGTCCGCGCACCGCGTGATGCATGCGGTGCGCCATATACAGGCGTTTGAGGTAACCGCGACGCGGAATATAGCGGAACGGCCAGCGTTGGTGAACCAGACCATCGTGCACCATAAAATACAGCGCACCGTATACCGTCATACCTGCGCCAATCCACTGCATGGGCCATAGCCCTTTGACGCCGAGGAAGATCAGCACAATCGCCAGCACAGCGAATGCCACGGCGTAGAGATCGTTGAGTTCGAATTTGTTGTGGTGTGGCTCATGGTGTGACAAATGCCAGCCCCATCCCCAGCCGTGCATGATGTATTTATGCGCCAGCGCGGCCACCACCTCCATCAGCACGACGGTGGAAAGCAGGATTAGCGTATTCAATAACCAAAGCATCATCCGTCCTTCTTCGTTAACGGGTCAGTATCCTTACTCAAAATAGCCCAGATTTTTGTCAGTGGTTGTCTTCCCCGGCCGCTAACTCTCTTGCCAGCATGATGACTTGCTCTTCCGTGGGCTCTTCCCGCAAATAAGCAGCCATTGCCGCCCGGCTGAGGTTATTTTCATCATTCTCACAGCGCAGGAGTGTCCCATCATCTTTTGTACCGTGATAATAAACCTGTCCGTTTTCCTGCCATTCTCGTAGGGTACATCGTATTTTTTTGGTTCCGGGCGCGGCGGGCCTGCTGAGTCGTTCAGTGAAAATTTCCCGCACCACAATACGTTCTCCTGCCGGAGTGAAGCCACGCAAAAATTCCCCATCTATATCTTCAATCACGACATACCAGAGCTGTTTTTTTGCCAGATTGACCAGCTGGCTATCGGGCTGGTCTGGCGTGGTTTTCACTTTTTTTCTTTCAGGTTCGTCACTTTTTGCGGGTTGATTTATAGCTGCATGATTAAACCAGTTCATACGACGTACCAGCTCGACTGCCAGAGCTTTATAAAATGGCACAGATCCGGGTATGTTCCTGTAGTGCATCGATTGCTGGATCAATATCCTGATGAGGTGTTCGATGTCCCCCTGCCGTGGAATGGGAGAAGATTGTCTGAGATAACTGCGTAATAAATCCAGCCAGCAATTAATCAGTTTATCCCGCCATATCTCTTCACTTTTTTTAGGGTTGTAAAAATCATAAGTATAGGGAATCGGCAGAAGACATCCTTTTACATAGCTGGCAGGTAAACTCCCCTTTTCCATTAACCAGGTTAAAATACAATTAACCGTACCCAGGACATGTGCAGAATTTTTTGGTTCATTGCGATAAAGACGCCCCATCATATTGGGAAGCTCTCCCCCCATTAATTTTAACCATTGCGCTGTTTCGGCGGGATAAGGCAACGCAATACTGGCCAGCTTTCTCATTGCGCCATTGGCTGCTCTGAAATCCGTTGTAATATCGCGCATAACATTACAGATGGTATTCAGATGCAGGTTAATCGATGCTCTGTCCTTGATTGCTTCTATCCTGGCCATCTCCGATGCAGGATCAGCCGTAGAACGTGCCTGAGGCGGTAAGCCTTTGAGAAATTTTTCATAGCCTAACTTCATCACCAATATACTCAGTAAATCGGATGTTCTGCTGACTAACGCATAGCGCAGCCAGTCATCATATTCCATTGCGCGTGCAGCCTCAGTGGAAGTTCTGGCTCTGAAAATGTCCTGTAACGGCGCGCCAGGATAACTGTTTCCCAGCATATTCATCGTGTTTTTAAAATAGGCTTCACGCACGTCGACATTATGCCCAATATACGCAACTTCATTGATTAACGCTTTTTGCAATTCATCCACATCACAGACCTCCTGCTCATTACACCCCTGCGGTATCAGATAGATGAAATCAAACGCCGGGTTCTCTGTTGTGAACATGTGACCAAGCTCATGTATCACTGTCTTGAATAATTCAGCCAGGCCGGTTGTCGACTGATTGCGGGCAAACCATATCCGGTTATGGGGATCCTGTGGGATGGTTGCCGCTGCCATAATGCTTCCTGGCGGGGTTGCAACGATAGCAAATTGGTTTTCATTTATTTCACCCGGCAGGTAAGTGGTTAACTGGCGCAACAAAGAGTGAACCTGCCCTAAAAAGTCGCGATAGATAGTAAAGGTGACGCGTTCTGGCCGAATACCCGTGCAAAATGCAATAGCATCCATCACTTCACCGACATGTTCCGGGTTTTTTATTTTCCTGAACGCTTCACCCACAACTTTATTCGCTAATACCAGCGCGGGTCGCAGATTAGGAAATTGCGCGTACACGCCCGCACCACGGGTCAAAATCACCATATGCTGTTGTTGCTGCGCATACATTTCACACGGGTCACCCTCACCCCGATAAGACGTTTGCGGTATCGGAGGAACATCGGTGGCGGGCGATGATGGCTGCTGTGATGTACTGGCACCAGTATTCATGTACGACATTTGCAGCGGATCACTACCCCTCCTATGCTCAGATATTGCCTGATTTACATCGCTGAGATTAATGCGCGCTAACCGTTGCTGTGAATTATTTAGCTCTGCCGCCCATTCTTTTCGGCTCAGCAAATGATCCAGACCTGACCGACTCCCCTGGGAACGTTGGGTATTTATTCTGATGGATTTGACTTTCCCCGTTCCCCGTCGATTTTCTTGTAACTTCGCGGTCAGAATAGCACTGACTGTCAGTGGTTCACGGCCACCCGTGACGGGTGTTTTATTACCAGAAAGAAAATGATTTTGAGCGATAACTTTCTCAGGCCGAACAATTCTTTCCCGGAGAATTGATGGCCGGGTTAATATCGTTTCAGGCCGCGCAATAGCACCATCAGAATACATTTTCTCTCGCGGCGGTAACGATGAGGATATTGCTGCAACCGAGGGGGTAATACGATTAACTGCCCCTGTCATTCTGGCAACAGGAAGTTGACGTGCTTGCACTGAAGGCTGAATGATCCCGCGCCCGGTCACTGGCACGATGACATTATTATCTGGCATAATATAAATGCTCTGCTGACTAGAGATGAAAGTTATTCAGGCCATCCTTATTTAGCCTGGCTTTTTGATTCCTGGAATAACTTTCACCTGAATATGACTATCCCAGCAAGCATTAAAGTCTGAAATAGTGAAGGTAGTCGCGAAATTATCGGAAGAAACAATATCGTTTCATATTGATAACGCTGCTGAATGTTATAATTAACTTCAATTTCCCTTTCCAAGCATGGTTTTCAGCAATACCACCACTTCGCTTTGCTGCTGTTCTCCGAGCCGGAAAAGAAAAAAAGTATCAACCTGTTCGGCAATCGGCCTGGCTTCACTTAATGCTTTTTTCCCTTCCGATGTCAGGAAAATAAACCGGCGGCGTCTGTCGCTGGTGCCGTGCTGCCGTTCAATCAGGTTTTTCTTTTCCATCCGCACCAGCAATTCCGCCAGCGTCGCCTTGGTACTTAAGGCCGCCTCGGTGAGATCGAGTTGCTCAATCCCCGGTTGTTCCTCGACAGCACACAGCACCGCATATTGCTGTTTGGTCAATTCAGGCAGCGATTTCTGCCACAGGGAGGTGTGTTCCTGCAGCAGTTCCCGCATCAGATGAAAAAACACATTACCCAATTCTTTTTGCATGATGTCGTCCGGGGCTGAAATGAAGATGCTTAAGCGCTTGATTGTAATGCAACAAGTACGGATAGCGCCAACCTGCTTAACACTTCCCGCTTTGATAATAAAATTCGTATACGAATTTTTTTGCTCTGGACTCTTGCACACTGTCTCTGGTGGCGTTAGTTTAAATATAACGTTCGTACACGAACAAAATATTCAGAGGATGTTATGAGACTGATTATCGGAATGACCGGTGCCACCGGCGCACCGCTGGGTGTGGCACTGCTTCAGGCACTGCAACCCATCAACGAGGTGGAAACCCATCTGGTGATGAGCAAATGGGCAAAAACCACCATTGAGCTGGAAACCCCCTATAGCGCACGTGATGTTGCCGGAATGGCGGATGTGGTGCACAGCCCGGCGGATCAGGCAGCCTCCATCTCCTCCGGTTCTTTCCGCACCGATGGGATGATCATTATCCCCTGCAGCATGAAAACACTGGCCGGTATTCGCTCCGGCTATGCCGAGGGTCTGGTGGGACGCGCTGCCGATGTGGTGCTCAAAGAAGGGCGCAAGCTGGTGCTGGTGCCCCGGGAGACCCCGCTCAGCACCATTCACCTCGAAAACATGCTGGCGCTTTCCCGCCTCGGTGTCGCGATGGTGCCGCCGATGCCCGCTTTTTATAACCATCCCGCAACCATTGATGACGTGACCAACCACATCGTAACCCGCGTGCTCGATCAGTTTGGCCTTGAGTTTCCCAGGGCCCGCCGCTGGCAGGGTTTACGCACACCGACTTCACAAGATGTCCTGAAACAGGAGAGTTAAGAATGGCCTTTGATGACCTGCGTAGTTTTCTGCAAGCCCTTGATGAACAGGGGCAGCTACTGAATATCGAAGAAGAAGTACAGGCAGAGCCTGATATCGCTGCAGCGGCCAATGCCACCGGGCGGATTGGTGACGGTGCACCGGCAATCTCTTTCACCAGGATAAAAGGTTTTAACCATGCGCATGTGGTCATGAACACCATTGGTTCCTGGCAAAACCATGCAATTTCTCTCGGTCTGCCTGCCAATACGCCAGTCAAACAACAAATTGATGAGTTTATTCGCCGCTGGGATAACTTCCCGGTCGCCCCGGAACGTCGCGAGAATGCCCCCTGGTCGGAAAATACCGTAGATGGCGACGACATCAACCTGTTCGATATTCTGCCGCTGTTCCGGCTGAACGACGGCGATGGCGGCTTCTATCTGGATAAAGCCTGTGTGGTTTCACGCGACCCGCTTGATCCTGACCATTTTGGCAAACAAAACGTCGGCATTTACCGTATGGAGGTCAAAGGCAAACGTAAACTGGGTTTACAGCCGGTGCCAATGCACGACATTGCCCTGCATCTGCATAAAGCCGAAGAACGTGGCGAAGATTTGCCGATTGCCATCACCCTGGGTAACGACCCGATTATTACCCTGATGGGTGCCACGCCACTGCGCTATGACCAATCCGAATATGAGATGGCTGGCGCGCTGCGCGAAAGCCCCTATCCCATCGCCACCGCGCCGCTGACCGGCTTTGACGTCCCCTGGGGTTCCGAAGTGATTCTTGAAGGGGTGATTGAAGGGAGGAAGCGTGAAATTGAAGGGCCGTTTGGCGAATTTACCGGCCACTATTCCGGTGGGCGTAACATGACGGTGGTGCGCATCGACAAGGTTTCTTATCGCACCAAACCGATCTTCGAATCGCTGTATCTGGGTATGCCGTGGACAGAAATTGATTATCTGATGGGACCGGCGACCTGCGTACCGCTTTATCAACAACTGAAAGCCGATTTCCCGGAAGTGCAGGCGGTGAACGCCATGTACACCCACGGCCTGCTCGCCATCATCTCCACCAAAAAACGTTACGGCGGCTTTGCTCGCGCGGTAGGGCTACGCGCCATGACCACCCCTCATGGGCTGGGCTACGTCAAAATGGTGATTATGGTTGATGAAGATGTGGACCCGTTCAACCTGCCCCAGGTGATGTGGGCGTTGTCATCAAAAGTGAACCCGGCGGGTGATTTGGTTCAGTTGCCAAATATGTCGGTACTGGAACTCGACCCCGGCTCCAGCCCTGCGGGTATCACTGACAAACTGATTATTGACGCCACCACCCCGGTTGCACCGGATACCCGTGGTCACTACAGCCAGCCGGTGAAAGACCTGCCGGAAACCGCCGTATGGGTCGAAAAACTTACCGCCTTGCTGGCAAATCGCAAATAAGGAGAAACAGATGATCTGTCCACGTTGTGCTGACGAATATATTGAAACGATGGCAACATCACCGGTGAAAGGGGTCTGGACGGTTTTCCAGTGCCAGCACTGCCTGTACACCTGGCGTGATACCGAACCCGCCCGGCGTACCCAGCGCGAGCATTACCCGGAAGCTTTCCGTATGACGCAGAGTGATATCGACAATGCGCCGGAAGTGCCCTCCATCCCGCCGTTACTGGCAAAATAATCACGGCTGCTGGCGGGTGCAGGCCCGCCATTGACGCTGAAAATGTTCACGCCTTCGCAATGTTCATGAATCATGAACATTGCCCCCTTTACATCCCCTCCCGGCCTCGTTAGTATCACCGACTCCCAACGGCAACCTGCCGTTGCGTAAGCGTTAACGTCAACCAACGCACCATGAGCAGAATTGTTCTGCCTTTTTCTATGGTGCGAAAAAATGACCCAGACTGTTTTCTCTGCAACTCCTGCCCTGCGCCGTTCCGGTTTTTTCCTGTTCCTGCTGCTATTGACTGCAGCCAATCTGCGCACGCCGATCACCGCTACCGGGCCGGTGCTGGAAAATATTCGTCTGACCTTTGGCCTGAGCGCCAGCGCCGCAGGGGTGTTGAATTTCCTGCCGTTACTGATGTTTGCCACTCTCGCGCCACCTGCGGCATGGCTGGGCAACCGTTTCGGGTTAGAGCGCAGCTTGTGGGGCGCGTTGCTATTCATCACCCTGGGATCGCTGCTGCGCATCAGCGGCAGTGAAAACGCGTTATGGGGCGGCACGCTATTGCTCAGCGCAGGTATCGCCGCCGCCAACGTGTTGCTGCCACCATTAATCAAACGCGATTTCACCGCGCATACCGCACGTTATATCGGCCTGTACGCCACCACGATGGCGATCACCGCCAGCATCGCTTCAGGTGTGGCGGTGCCGCTGGCACAACTCACCGACTCGGGCTGGCATCTGGCCCTGGGTGTCTGGTTAGTCCCCGCCGTCGTCGCGCTACTGGCCTGGCTGCCAAAACTGAAAAAAACCGCACCACATCCCCATGCCACGGCAACCCAGCAACCGACGCGGTCGCCCTGGCGATCCGCCATTGGCTGGCAGGTGTCGTTATTTATGGCCTGCCAGTCACTGACGTTTTACACCCTGATTGGCTGGTTCACCCCGTTTGCCCAGGACAACGGTATCAGTCAGCTGGAAGCCGGTTGGATGTTGTTCATCTATCAAATTGTGGCGATTGTCGCTAACCTGGCCTGTATGAGCGCGCTAAAAAAGTTCCGCGATCAACGTGCCATTGGCTTTGCCGCTTCGCTGGCGATTTTTGTTGCGGTAACGGGGTTATTACTGGCACCGGCACTGGCGCTGTTGTGGCTGGTACTGGCGGGTCTGGGTGCGGGGGCATCAATGGTGATTTGCCTCGCGTTATTTAATCTCCGTACCCAGGATCATCGCCAGGCATCGAAGCTATCCGGCATGGCGCAATGTGTGGGATATGGCCTGGCGGCGCTGGGGCCACTTTGTTTTGGTATGTTGCACGATGCCAGCGGCAACTGGCTGCTACCGCTGACATTGCTGGTGGTGATTGCTGCGATACAAATGGTGATGGCCCCCCTCGCCGGGCGGGCGCGCCATCTCTGATCAGGCCAGCACCGCTGTTTCTGCTTCCTGCCGTTCCAGCTCACGGACCAGCGGAATCACTTCACGGCCAAAATACTCCACCTCTTCGTGGAAGTGCAGGAATGCCAGCAACAGCAAATCCACACCGGCTCGCTTCAACGCGATAATGCGCTGCGCAATTTGTTGCGGCGTGCCGATCAGGTTGGTTTTAAAGCCGTCGTTGTACTGTACGAGGTCTTCAAACGATGATTTCGCCCAATTGCCTTCCCCTTCCGGCGAGGCGCTGCCCGCATTTTTCACTTCATGCTGGAAACCTTTCACCGCATCCGGGTTGGCTTTGGCGATAATTTCCTGCAATACCGTCTGCGCTTCCTGCTCGCTCGCGCGCGCAATCACAAAACCGTTGAGTCCAATTTTCACCCGGTGCTGGCTGGCAAGGGCTTTGGCCTGAATATCCTCCACCTGCTGGCGTACCCCTTCCGGCGTATTGCCGTTGGTGAAATACCAGTCCGAAACCCGCGCAGCCATATCACGCGCGGCACGGGAGCTACCGCCCTGGAAAATCTCCGGCTGTGGCGACAGTGGTTTGGGTTTTAACGAATAATCGCGGAAGCGATAGAAGTCCCCGGCGAAAGTGAAGCGTTCCTCGCCCCAGATGCCGCGCAGGCAGCGGATAAACTCTTCCGAGCGCAGATAACGTTCTTCATGATCGAGCCAGGGTTCACCAATCGCTTTAAATTCCCCCCGAAACCAGCCGCTGACAATGTTCACCGCAATGCGTGGTCCGTACAAATGGCTGATGGTGGCAATTTGTTTGGCCGCCAGCACCGGATTCCACGGTCCCGGCAATAAGGCGGCAATCACCTTCAGACGTGAGGTTTGGCTGAGCAAATCCTGAGAGAAGGTCACGGATTCGTGCTGATTTTCTGCGCCGTATCCGGCAGTGAAACGAATCTGGGTCAACGCGTAATCAAACCCAGCACTTTCGGCGATTTTCGCCAGCTGGCGATTGTATTCCGCGTCCCAGTGCGTGCGCTGCTCAATCTGGCTGATCACCAGACCGCCGGAAACGTTAGGCACCCAATAGGCAAATTGCAGGGGTTGGCTAACAGGTTGTGGTACTGACATAGCGAGTCCTCATGCGATGCGCGACTTATATCGAAAATCAAAAGATTTAATAGCACTTAAATCTTTTGGCTATATGTCGTTATGCAGTGGCTATGCCAGTTTTACCCAGCAAGTAATTTATTGATTATAAAGGAATGAGTGGTAAGCCATCGGTTAACACAGTTGCAGTCGCAACAGGCGTTGTTGCCATGCTGTGGCAAATGCAACGCATTTCACGGCTGGAAATCATTGAGGGTGGCGCGGGTGAGCGCATCCTGTTCGGTTGCCGTCAGCAAAGCATCCACCAGTCCGGGAAAACGTGCATTCAAATCTTCCCGGCGCAGTGACAACAGGTTTTCACGCCCGGAAGGCCGCTGCCAGATCACGCCACTGTCGCGCAAGACGCGCCAGTGATGGGTCAGCGTGGATTTTGATACGCCCTGGAGCAACGAACCGCAGGTATGTTCACCACCATCGGCAAGGATGCTCACCACCGTCATCCGCATCGGGTTGCCCAGCGCCGCCAGCACGCTTTCCAGGCGAATCTCTGCGCGCTGTGGATGTCTGGTCATAGGCTGTCTCTCAATGGTACGCATTAAGTCGAATTATCGGGCAGACACGGCGGGATGTACAGAACACGGCGAGCTATCGCCCACCGTGTTAAAAGGTTTACTGACTGAAAGAAAGTCTCATGATGGTTCCTTATTGATAGTTAACCCAGCAGGCACCGTTATCCGCCGAACGGACACAGTTTTCGATCCAGCGCACCCCTTCCAGCCCGGCGTTAATGTCGGGATAGATCAGGCTGGCGAGGGTTTGCTGGTCACCACGCTGCGTGGCGTTGATGGCGATGGCGAATTTGAGGTAAATATTGGCCCACGACTCCGCCAGCCCTTCGGTATGCAGTGCGCCAAGGCGTTCATCCGCCAGCGCGCTGTCATCGAGATAGGGCATGCCGTGATGCAGTACCTGATTTGGCTGTCCCTGCACTTCATATTTCAGCTCGCCGGGGTTGTAATCACTCCACTCCAGGCTGGCGCGTGAGCCAATCACGCGAATGCTCTGGCTATCCATCGAACCGGCATTGATCGATGACGCCCACATGCGGCCAACGGCACCGTTGTCGTAATGCATCAGCACCAGTGCATTGTCCTCCAGCGGCGCGCGGGAGGGGATAAAGCTCTGGCGATCGCATAACAACGATGTGATATGCAGCTGTGGCAGCACCAGTTGCGAGATATAGAAGGTATGGGTGGAGATATCACCCAGCACGAATGATGGCCCGGCGATTTTCGGGTCAACACGCCATTTCTGCGCATCACTGAATTTGTCGGCGCTATCGTTAGCGCTAAAGCCGTGGGTGTATTGCAGCTCGACCATGCGTACTTCGCCAATATCGCCTTTGGCGATCATCGCCCGCATCTGCATCAGCAAAGGATGGCCGGAGAAACCATAAGTGACGCCGACGATCAGCCCCTTAACTGCCGCCAGGGCCTTAATTTCCTGTGCTTCCTCAGTGGTGAAAAATAGTGGTTTTTCGCAGATCACGTGAAGACCTGCGTTAAGTGCCGCTTTGGTGATCTCATAGTGGGTGCCGTTGGGGGTGGCGATGGTTACTACTTCAACGCCATCTTCGCGCTGCGCCTCTTCCGCCAGCAGCTGCTGATAGTTGTCGTAACAACGTTCGGCGGCCAATCCGAGGTTGACGCCAAAATCACGGCCTCGTTCGGCATCAATATCGAATGCGCTGGCCACCAGCTGATAGGCGGTATTGTCACGCAGCGCGCCGGAGCGATGTTTATAGCCGACCTGGCTTAAACGCCCGCCACCGATCATTGCCCAGCGTAAAGGACGGGGGATCTTCTTTTCACCGTTTTGCATAGCCACTCCTTAATTATTTTGCACTCGGGTGCAATTGAGGTCAAAGGTAAGGGTTTATTTCTGGTTTTTCTGTTCAAATTGCGGGTAATTCGTCTGGGTGACCGTGGCATACGGAATCCAGTTGTAGGGTGCGGTTTTCTGTTTATCCAGCATCGCTTTGGTGACCTGCACCGCCCCGGTCGCCTGTCCTTTTGCGTCCTGGAAGATGGTCACCGCCATGTCACCGTTTTTAATAAATTGCAGACCGTCCGGCGTGCCATCAATACCGGCCACCAGCACGTGTTCCTTCTTCGCCTGTTTCAGCGCCATGATGGCACCGATCGCCATTTCATCGTTGTTGGCGGCAATGGCATCGATTGGCGTACCGTTGAGTAACCAGCTGGACACCACATCCACCGCCTCGTTGCGCTGCCATTTCGCGGTCTGCTTTTCCACTACTTTCATATCCTTATGCGCAGCAATCACCTCTTCCACCGCACGGGTGCGTTCGCGCGCTTCTTCGTTTGATAACGCCCCCATAATGATGGCGACATTGCCTTTGTAGTTCATGCGTTGCGCCAGCGCTTCCATCTCCATTTTTCCGCTCAGGGCTGAATCAGAACCGACATACGCCATCTGCCCTGTCAGCTTCACCTCCGGTTTACGATTCACAAAGACGAGCGGGATATTGGCGCGTCTTGCCGCCTCCATCATCGGCCTTACCCCCTGGGTATCCACCGGGTTGAGGATAATGGCGTCAACGCCCTGGTTAATAAAATCATCCACCTGCTGAACCTGGAGAGCCACATCGCCTTTGGCATCGGAAAACTGTCCTTTCATACCGGAGCTATCCAGCTCATGCACCATCTGGGTACGCAGAATTGAGACGAAATTGAGATCGAAATTGGCCAGCGCAACACCAACCTGCCAGGTTTTAGCCTGCACGCTGCCGCACACCAACACACCTAATGTCAGAACTATCGTTTTCAAAGTCTTCATGGTCATTTCCTGTAGGGTCATGTCGTTATGATCCGACCGGAAGAGCGACACTGCTGATTTTCGCATTTTGCACCCGGGTGCAAAATAAACAAAAAAAAGAGACGGACAGTCAAATCTTCGGGGGGCACTGGCGAAAATGTCGTCTACGCCGAAAATTTAGTCAATCCGGCAAAATGCAAATCAGCGGAAACGATCACAAAATGTGAATCATTTGCACCCGATTGCAAAAAACGTTGCAATCGGGTGCATAGATCAAACATAATCGCAACATCATAAAAACAGGGTTATTTCACGACGGGTTTCGACGCACAAACTCGCTTTGGGTGTTTATTTTCGATTGGGTTTCACGTTCAATGCAGGGGTCTTTCGCTAACTCCGATATGCAGGTGCTATGAGCAAACCCATTACAAAACCCCACAAAGCCACCGCCAGCGATGTCGCACGCCAGGCGGGTGTATCGAAATGGACAGTATCGCGCGCCTTTACGCCAGGGGCTTCGATCTCCGACAAAGCGCGTGAACGCGTGCTGGCCGTAGCAACCGAGTTGGGCTATCGCCCTAACCTGCTGGCGCGCAGCCTGTCGCAAAAAAAGACGCACATTATCGGGGTAGTGATTGATGAGATGAGAAATCCGCACTCGCTATTGTTGATTGATACGGTAACCAATCAGTTGCAGAAACGCGGTTACATGGCCCTGCTGCTGAACATCACCAACAGCGAGAACCATAAATCGGTGATGATGCTGGCCGATCAATTGCAGGTCGATGGTTTGTTGTTTCTCGGCACGGTGCTGACGGAAGAACTGGTGGATATCGCGCAGGAACTGCACCACATCCCGCTGGTGCAATTGTGTCGCAACAATGATGTTCCCGGTATCGATGTAGTGAAGATCGATGACCAGCGTGCAGGAAAACAGCTGGGCGAGTTATTGCTGGCGCAGGGATATACCCGCTTTGGTTATATGCGCGGACCAGAAACCAGCAGCAACCATTTGCAGCGTCTCGATGGCTTACAGCAGGCGCTGACAGAAGCGAGGTTAACGCTGGAAGTGATGCTGACGGCGGGTGGCTATGCTCAGGAGCGCAGCTATGCGGTGCTGACCGGGTATCTCAATGCCAACGCGCCTGCTGACCGCATCGACGCCTTGTTCTGTGAGAATGATGCGCTGGCACTGGGGGCGCTGGAAGCATTGCGCGAGGGCGCTGGCAACAAACATATGGCGGTGGTGGGTTTTGATGGTATCGATGAGGCCGCCCTGCCCGGCTGGCAACTCACCACCTTTAGCCAGCGCATTGATTTGTTAATTGAAGAAGCCTTAAACCGTCTGATTGATGAACGTGCCACCCCTGGTGGCGTCTGGACTCAGGGAGAATTGCGTATACGACGCTCTCACCTGAAGCCGTGAGGTAATAAGAAGGAGACGTCATTCTGCCCCAACGTGAATATCGCTGCCAGAGTTGCTGCCGTCAGGACCCGCAGCGATGGCAGCAAATTATATCAATTAAAATTTAATGCTTGTTAATCAGGCCAGGAAATTCCAGCCTGCGGAACGGCGTACCGATAATATCAACACGTCCGAACCGTATTTAAATACCTTCTGAGAAAATAATAACGAATGCAGATTCGTCGCTGATGCCTGCACGCAATTTATCGCGCGGCATCGCCGTGCCATCTGTTTAGAACGTCGTGCTCTGTAAAATTTATCTGCCGTATCCGTCAGCAGACGGAATGATGAAAGGAAAGATGTATGAACCGAAGAGAAGCGCTCTTTTCGCTCAGCTCGATTGTTGCGTCGCTTGCCGTCGCCCCGCAGCTGCGCGCGAAGGAGTTGCATAATGTCCCGCTGCAAACCCAAATGAGTGCCGATCACCTGCCGCAGCCCGCGTGGCAGCAGGGTTACCAGGTACTGACCAACCCTCTGGATCGCCAGAATCTGGCAGCGATTTTTGATCGTTTAATTCCCGCAGACCACCTCGGCCCTTCAGCCAGTGAAGCGGGTTGTATTGAATTTCTCGATAGCCAGCTGGCGGGCGATTATGGTTCCGGCGCGGCGCTTTATTTAGCCGCACCGCTGCACCCGGAAAATGAAGAGAAAATTATGGGTAGTCCGCAATTTCTCTCCACGCCAAAGGAACGTTATTTAACCGGGCTGACTGCGCTGGAAGCCTGGGCACAGAAAAACCATCAGGCGTCATTTCATACTTTAAATGCGCAACAAGTCGATGACTTTCTGACAAAAATGGAAGATGGCAAAGTTGATCTGGGAAATACGGTAAACAGCCAGGCGTTTTTTGAATTAATGCTGCAAAACGTGCGCGAAGGCTATTTATCCGATCCGATTTACGGTGGAAATAAAAATATGGCGGGCTGGAAGATGATTGGCTTCCCCGGCGCACGCTATGACTATCGCCCTTATATTGAGCGCCGCAACGAAAACCTGGCGCTGATTCCCGTCAGTCTGATTCCCAACGATTAATACGCTGGAGCTGAGTCAATGTCACAAATAAGAAATAAGGCTGACGTGGTTATCGTCGGCCTGGGCTGGGCCGGTTCGGTGATGGCTGAAGAACTGACCCGTGCCGGATTGAATGTTGTCGCGATTGAGCGTGGTGCGTGGCGCGATACCTCCACCGATTTTCCGGTTTCCATTGATGCCGATGAGCTGCGTTTCCATACCCGACGTAAAATTCTGCAACCGATGAGCGTTGAAACCACGACGTTCCGCAACCGTAGCGATCAGCTGGCCGCACCGGTGCGTAACTGGTCAGCGTTTCAGTTTGGCTGGAACGTTGGCGGTGCCGGTACGCACTGGGCCGGGATGTCATGGCGTTTTACCCCGTGGGATTTTCAGGTCGCAACGCAGACCCGCGAACGCTACGGCGCAGGGAAAATGCAGGGATTGCAGTTGCAGGACTGGGGTATCACCTATGATGAATTGGCCCCCTACTACGACCGCTTCGAACGTATCGCCGGCACCTCCGGTTTCGCCGGTAATCTCAATGGCGAACGCCGCAAAGGCGGCAATGTGTTCGAAGGACCGCGCTCGCGTGACTATCCGACTCCCCCGCTGAAAGATACCCACTGGATGAGCAAGTTCCGCCAGACCACGGAAAAGATGGGGTATAACCCGTTTACCGTTCCGGCAGGCAACCTGTCGCAGGCCTATGTTAACCCGCTGGGCGTCAGCATGGGGCCGTGCACCTACTGCGGTTTCTGCGACTTCCACGGCTGCGGTAACTTCTCCAAATCCTCACCCCAGGCCTGCATTCTACCGGTGTTGATGCGCCGTCCCAACTTCACGCTGCTGACGGAAACTGAAGTCCTGCATGCGGTAAAACATGAAGACGGTAAGACGGTGAAAGGGGTGAAGTTTATTACCAAAGAAGGCGTGGAAGGTTTCCAGCCCGCCGATATCGTCTGCATCACCGCTTATCAGATGGATAATGTGCGTTTGATGCTGCTGTCACAGGTGGGTGAAAAATACGATCCCCTTACCGGGCGCGGCACCATTGGCCGTAACTACAACTACCAGACCTGCTCCAGCGTCACCGGCTTTTTCGATAACGAATATATGAACCCGTTTATTGGCGGCGGTGCGCTGGCGGTGCAAATCGATGATTTCAATGGCGATAACTTTGACCATAGCAGCCTCGATTTTATTGGTGGTGCTGGAATTATGGGCTTCTCCACCAATGGCCGCCCGATTCAGAACATGAACGGGCTGCGTCCGGGTACCAAACGCTGGGGCAGCGAGTGGAAAGCGGGCTATGCGCGTGATTATCAGACCGCGGGTACCATTTTCTGCCAGGGCACCTCGATGCCGATGCGCGAGGCGTACCTCGATCTTGACCCCAACTACAAAGATCGTCACGGCCAGCCGCTGCTGCGCATGACCTTTGACTGGAACCAGAATGATGTGCGCATGGCGAAATACGTCACCGATCGCGCTATCAACATCATGAAAGAAGTGGGCGGCCAGCATCTGGTGGTGGATAACCAGGCAGAACAAAGCTGGAACCCCTATATGCAACACAGCTCGCACACCATCGGTGGTGTGGTGATGGGCGCGGATCCCCGCACCTCAGCACTGAACCCCTATCTGCAAAGCTGGGACGCTCACAACCTGTTTGTGGTCGGTGCGTCCGCCTTCCCCAACAATGGCGGTTACAACCCAACAGTGACAGTGGGTGCGCTGGCGGTACGTGCGGCACAAGCCATCCACCAGACCTACATTAAAAACCCGGCACCGCTGGTGGGAGCGTAATCATGGCGAAAGCAAAAAAGATTAGCTGGACCCTCGCCGCGCTGGCAGTGGTCGCAGCAATTGGCGTGACCGGCAGAATGTGGGTGGTGCTGGATAGCGCCCGCTCAGACGTGGCAGACGATCAGGTGCAGCTGGCGGATTTTCACAGCAACGACGATGCCGCCATTAAACGCGGTGAATACGTCATGCGCCTTTCCGACTGCGCCGCCTGCCATAACGCTGATTTCTCCGGTGGCTATAAGATCGATACGCCTTTCGGTGCGTTGCTGACCTCCAACATCTCGCCGGATCGCGAAACTGGCATCGGTAAGATGACCGAGCGTGATTTCTTCAACGCAGTACGCCAGGGGCGTGGCGAGCATGGCTTCCTCTATCCGGCCATGCCTTACACCGCCTATACGCAGATCAGCGATCAGGATATGCACGATCTCTGGGCCTATTTTTCCGCGCAGCAACCGGTGAAAAATGCCATCGACGAAAATGCCGGGATGAATTTCCCGTACAACATTCGTCTGGCGATGGCAGGCTGGAACCTGTTGTTCTTCGATAATGCCGCGTTTAAACCACAAACTACGCAGACCGATGCCTGGAATCGCGGCAAATACATTGTCGATGGCCCGGCGCACTGTAGCGTGTGCCACACCGCGCGCAATGCCCTCGGCGGCGAAATCAGCAGCCAGTATCTTCAGGGTGGCAACCTCGGCAGCTGGTATGCCCCGGATATTTCACAAAATCCCCATGCCGGTATCGGCAAGTGGACGGATGAGGAGATCGCCGATTACCTGAAAACCGGTTCCAATGGCAGCAGCGTGGCGGCGGGTCCGATGGCTGAAGCGGTCGAGCATTCGACGCAATATTTCAACGATCATGATCTGCACGCCATTGCCACCTATCTGCGTAGCCTGCCCGCCTCCGCGACCCCGCAGCCGACCGGCTTCGTGATGGAGCAGGCACGCCATGATCAGGCGGCGCTGCGTTATGAGGTGGATTGTTCGGCATGTCATGGTCTGGCCGGGGAAGGCATTCACGGCATGGTACCAGCGTTCGCGGGTAACACGGCGATGCTTAACGATCCCACCAATATGATTCATGCGCTGCTGGATGGTGCGCGTGCGCCCCATACCGAAGATCGCCCAACGGCGGCAGGGATGCCGGCTTTCGCCTGGAAGTTGAACGATCAGCAGATGGCTGATGTGCTCAACTACGTGCGCAATTCGTGGGGTAATCAGGCAGCAGAGGTGAAAGCCAGCGATGTGGCAACGCTGCGCCAGGCGACTGATGCCGGAGATAAGCTGAAAACACCCGCCATGAAGTAACCGAATCAGGCTGGCCGCAGTAAGCGGTCAGCCTGACTTCCTGTCTAGAGCAGCTGGGCAATCCCCCATAATGCTAACGCGTGATCGTCTTCAGAAGGTAAACCGCTGACGCTGACAGCGCCAATAATCGCGCCCTGAGGATTGAGCAACGGGAAAGAGCCGCCGTGATCGGTGTAATCCGCCTGGCTGATAAACGCCTGCCGCTCCATCCGCTCGCCCTTCTGCTCGTTAAGCAGCCCCACATACATTGAAGAGTGGCCGTGACGCAACACGGTATTTCTCTTGCGTCGCATCCACTCCAGATTATCCGGACAGGATCCTGGCAACGCCGCCAGAAACAGCACCTGACCAAAAGCATAAACTTCAATCGAGATGGGTGCCTGCGCTTCACGGCCGCGCTGCTGGATGCTCTGACCGATTTGCCAGGCAAGATCGAAGTCAAACTGCGGCAGACGGTGTTCCGCTTCCTGTTGCAACAGGGTTTCAAGGTTAAGCGATGACGACATAACGGTTTCCTCTCCATATGAAATAAAATTTCCACATTTTATAACATGGAAAATATTTTTCACCAGTGATGAGGATCACGCGCCTTAACCCGAACCACGGGAAATCATGGTAAAACCCATATCGATAATCGGCGTGATCACCGTTTCGCCTTGCAACCGGGTCAGCAGTTGCTGTGCAGCCAGCTGGCCCATGGCCTGACGATCGATACGCACCGTGGAAATCGCAGGAAAATTAGCGGCGGCAAAATCGAGATCGCCAAAACCAATCACCGCCAGCTGACGGGGAACCGCCAGGCCGCGCGCCTGCGCTTCCATCAGCGCACCCTGCGCCAGGGTATCGGAACTGCACACCAGCACATCCGCCGTGGGTTGGGTGTCCAGCACCTCAGCACAGGCTTCACGTCCACGTGTCATCAGCGCAGGGAGTGCTACCGGTGCATCGGCAAGCGGGGTGATACCCTGCGCTTTCAATGCCTCCAGCAAGCCCTGCTTACGCTGTAATGCACGCTGATCGTCAGTCCAGATCAACGCAGGGCGTTGATAACCCCGCTGCGCCAGATATGACGCCACGCATGCGCCGACTTTTTCGTGAGAAAAGCCGACCAGCATATCAATGGGGGTCGGTGTCATGTCCCAAATCTCCACCACCGGCACATCGGCCTGCAACAAAACCTTCTTCAGCTGGCTACTGTGATGGATACCGGTCAGCACCACACCATCGGGTCGTCGCGACAGCAATGTGGCAACCGTTTCCGCCTCAGTCTCGGCCTCATAGCCGGTCACGCACAGCAGCATGTGATAACCCTGTGCGCTGAGGGTGTCATTGAGACTCTGGATGGTATCAACAAACATGTTGTTGTTGATTTGCGGCACCACCACAGCAATCAAGCGGCTACGATTCGTGGCGAGGCTACCCGCCTGCGCGTTCGGGATATAGCCGGTCGCCTGCACGGCAGCCAGCACCTTCTCAACCGTCGCGGGCCGAACCTGCTGGGGCGAATTGAGCGCACGGCTAACTGTCATCGGTGAAATACCGGCAACCCGGGCCACATCTTCCAGCGTGGGCGCACCTTTGCGCGCCAGATTACGTTGTTTCATTGCCACTTAGCCTGGAGAAAACCAGCGGATAGCATAACGTAAAACGAAGTTCCCCGGTAAATGTTAGGGCTATCATTTTATCCATCATAATATCGGAAATGTGATCAATCGAACATTAACGACCGAACATCCTGGCGCATAGTCCCTACGAAACAAAAATGTTAGCGCAATCATTTTAACAGGAGACTCGCATGTCAGGTGTTAATTCCTCCGCAGTGACTTATGCCAAAGCGCAGGGTGCCGCCACTGCTGCCGAAAGTGGCGACCGTATCGTCTGGGTCAATTTATCGCTGGCTTTTCTGCCGCTGGCGACGCCAGTGAGCGATGCCAAAGTGTTGACCGGACGCCAGAAGCCACTGACCGAAGTGGCGATTATTGTGGCGGAAATCGCCACACGTGATGGTTTTGAAGGTATCGGTTTCAGCTATTCCAAACGCGCTGGGGGTCAGGGTATTTATGCTCACGCCTGTGAAATCGCCGATGCGTTACTCGGAGAAGATCCTAACGATATCGACAAAATCTACACCAAACTGCTGTGGGCAGGCGCATCGGTCGGACGCAGCGGCATGGCCGTACAAGCTATTTCACCCTTCGACATTGCGCTGTGGGATATGAAAGCCCGGCGCGCGCGCCTGCCACTGGCAAAACTGCTTGGGGCGCATCGCGATTCGGTGCAGTGCTACAACACCTCGGGCGGCTTCCTGCATACCCCGCTCGATCAGGTGCTGAAGAATGTCGCCATTTCACGCGAGAACGGCATTGGCGGCATCAAAATAAAAGTCGGTCAGCCTGATACCAAAGAAGATCTGCGTCGCCTGGCGGCGGTACGTCAGACGCTGGGTGATGATTTCCCGCTGATGGTCGATGCTAACCAGCAATGGGATCGCGAAACGGCCATTCGCATGGGCCGAAAAATGGAACAATTCAATCTGGTGTGGATTGAGGAACCCCTTGATGCTTACGATGTTGAGGGGCACGCGGCCCTGACCGCCGCGCTGGATACCCCGATTGCCACCGGCGAGATGCTCACCAGCTTCCGTGAACATGAACAACTGATCCTTGGCAACGCCAGCGACTTCGTCCAGCCCGATGCGCCACGCGTCGGCGGTATCACGCCGTTTCTGAAGATTATGGATTTGGCAGCACGCCATGGACGCAAGCTGGCCCCACATTTCGCCATGGAAATTCATATCCATCTGGCAGCAACCTACCCGATTGAACCCTGGCTGGAACATTTTGAGTGGCTCAATCCGCTGTTCAATGAACAGCTGGAGCTGCGTGATGGGCGCATGCTGATTTCTGACCGCCACGGCCTCGGCTTCAGCCTGAGCGAGCAAGCGCGTAAATGGACCCGGCTTACCCACAGCGTGGGTAAACGGCCGTAAAAGTCAGCGGCGACGGCCCATTGCATAAATTGGTAGCGGCACGATTTATCGTGCAATGAACAGCTTGATGCTGCAAAACCCCGCGCAATAAATTGCGCCGCTACGGCGCATTTTCGCGGCGCTGGGCTTTCGCCAGGGTGCGCGCCAGCAATGACGAATACAGCGGATTGCCACCAAAGAATTGCGCCGCCAGCGTGGCCCCGAGACAGGTGATGATCATCGGCAGGATCAGCTGATAGTTATTGGTCATCTCCAGGACCAACACGATGCCAGTCAGCGGTGCACGCACCGAAGCGGCAAACAGCGCCCCCATCCCGGCGACGGCAAACGTCGCCGCTTCCAGCTGATAACCCGGAAACCAATGTATGCAAAGCTGACCAAAACAGGTACCGAGCAGAGTGCCCAGCGTCAGCATCGGCGCAAAAATCCCGCCAGGTGCACCTGAGGCAAAGCAGCAGATGGTGATCACCACACGTAACGCGAACAGAGCAAATAATCCCAGGGCGGTGAAATGTCCGGCAGAGAAATCCGGGATCAACGTGATGCCGCCACTGATGGCTTCCGGCAGCACCCAACCCAGCACGCCACAAATACCTGCCAGCAGGCTGCCCCACAGCACCCAGGGCGCAGTACGCCCGTGATGCAACCGCTGGAACTGATCCTGCGTCCAGAAAATCAGACGATTAAATGCCACGCCACAGCCGCCAAACAGGATGCCGAGCAGCAGATACAGCCATAAGGTGGCTGTCGGTGCATCTTTTAATTGTCCGATATTGATAATCGCTTCATTGCCATTAAACAGGCGGAACACGATGCTCGACATAATCACACCGACGAACACCGCTTTGATAGAAATCAGGCTGTAACGGAACTGTGGGCGCATTTCCTCGATGATAAACAGAATCCCCGCCAGCGGCGCGTTGAACGCGGCTGAAAGCCCGGCCGCCGCACCGGTTGCCAGCAAGGTATGACGCGCTTCTGACGAACGCACCCGGAACATATCGGTACACATACGCCCAATATTGCCACCAATCTGCACTGTCGGACCTTCACGCCCCAGCACCATGCCCGAACCGAGTGCGCCCATCCCACCGATAAACTTCACCGGCAATACACGCCACCAGCGCACCGGTCTGAGTTCCTCCAGCGCACCTTCAATTTCCGGAATGCCCGATCCCCCCGCTTCAGGCGCAAAGCGTCGCACCAGCCAGTACCCCAGCGCCCCGAGCAGTGCGGCCGCAAAGAAAGCACACAGCACATTCAGAACCGGGTTGCTCGCCTGATCAGCCAGCCAGTTCACCCGTGAATGGAAAATAAAGTTCACCGCCTTATCAAAGGCGACAGCCACCAGGCCAGTTAAAATGCCAACCAGCGCCGCCAGTAACAGCAGCGCCACTGGCGTTTTATCGCGCCGCATCAGGCGTTGCAGCAATAGAAAACGCCCCGCGCGCATCACCGTTTCCGGCTGCGCAGAATCTTGTGTAACAGACATGCCATCCTCTATGTTTAAATTTATTGTTCTTCTACATCGGGCAACTCACCGTAGTGAATCGCCAGCCACACCGTTGGCTGATCTGCCGCCGTCCAGTTCACCCGATGACGGCAGCCAGCAGGGATATCAACAAAGTCACCCGGGCGCAGTTGCCGTTCGGCTTCCCCCTCCAGCTGCAAACCGGCCTCCCCCTGCACGATCAACACCCATTCACCCTGCGTCTGGCAATACCAGAAATCCGGCGGGCTGGCCTGACCGGTCGAAACAATACGCTCGATACGCAGGTTGGGACGTTGCAGAAGTTGCTCGAAGGTTTCAGAACTGCCTGCCTGGGCCGCTGCAGGGAAGGCCTGCAACAGATTGGTTAACATGGTGATGTCTCATCATCGGTGCATAATCAATGCACTGTAACGCAGGCTTCACCCTGATTGCTCACAGTTTTTTGTGTCACTGATTGACGCTCAGGCTGCAAGTCCCGATCATCCCCGGTCAGAATGGCTATGCACGGAGCATAAAAGTGACTGAACTCAGTAACGCATTGCTGGAAGAGATTATTGAACAGGTTCGCCCGCTGGCCCGGCAGGGAAAAGTGGCGGACTATATTCCCGCGCTGGCGGGGGTGTCACCCGATCAGGCAGGCATCGCAATTTATGTCGCCGACGGTACCTGTTATCAGGCTGGGGATGCCGATACCCGTTTTTCCATTCAGTCGATCTCGAAAGTGTTGTCACTGACCCTGGCGCTGACGTTATATGACGAACCGGATATTTGGCAGCGCGTCGGCAAAGAGCCATCCGGCCAGGCGTTTAATTCGCTGCTGCAACTGGAGCTGGAACAGGGCAAACCGCGCAATCCGTTTATCAACGCCGGGGCGCTGGTGATGTGTGACCTGCTGGAAAGCCGACTGACGGCACCGCGTCAGCGCATGCTGGAGATTGTGCGTCATCTGGCGCAGCGCAATGGCATCAATTATGACCGGGTAGTGGCGCGCTCCGAATACGAACATTCGGCACGCAACGCCGCAATTGCCTGGCTGATGAAGTCCTTTGGCAATTTCCACAACGATGTCAGCAAAGTGATGGAAACCTATTTTCACTACTGCGCGATGGCAATGAGTTGCACCGAACTGGCTCGCACGTTCTTCTACCTGGCGAATCAGGGACGCAGCCTCGGCGATGAAATTACGGTGATTTCACCGCGTCATGCACGGCAGGTGAACGCGCTGATGATGACCAGCGGCATGTACGATGGTGCGGGCGAGTTCGCCTGGCGTGTGGGAATGCCAGCAAAATCCGGCGTTGGCGGCGGCATCATCGCTGTCATCCCGGGAGAAATGAGTATCGCGGTGTGGTCGCCCGCGCTGGATAGCTCGGGCAACTCACTGGCCGGTACGGTGATGCTGGAAATGCTGACGGAACGGCTGGGACGATCGATTTTTTAGTTTGTCACATCAAAGCGCGATAAATCGCGCCGCTACACAACATTCTGCGCCGTGCCCTGCCAGAATCCGGCGAGATTGCTCTCAATACCGCGCAGCAGGTTGGTAACCCCCTGCTGGCTGGCCCAGGCGATATGCGGCGTCAGCATCAGGTTGGGCACATCAGCCTGTAATAGCGGATGATTGGCAGCAGGCGGTTCACTGGTCAGCACATCCAGCGCCGCCCCGGCAATCACCCCCTGACGCAGGGCGTGGGCCAGCTCGGTTTCGTTGATCAGACCGCCACGCGCAGTGTTAATCAGCAGGGCGGAAGGCTTCATCTGCGCCAGCGCGGATAAATTGATCAGCTGCCTGGTTTCTGGCGTCAGCGGGCAATGCAGCGTCAGCACATCGCTTTGCGCCAGTACCTGCTCAAACGGCACATACCCCTCGCGCAAGACAGTGCTGCCTTTACGGTCGGCATACAGCACCTTCATCCCGAGCGCCTGAGCCATCTCTCCGACTGCGCGGCCAATATCGCCTTTCCCGATGACCCCCAGCGTCGCGCCATAGATGTCCTGAATCGGCTGACGATGGACGCAAAAATGCGACGAGGCTGGCCAGGTGCTACGCGTGCTGTTGACGTAGTCCACCAGATGACGCCGCAGGGCAAATAATGCCGCCATCACCCATTCCGCCACGCTACGCGTGGAGTAGCCCGGTACGTTGCTGACAACAATGCCACGCTCGCGACAGGCCGCCAGATCAATGCAGTCATAACCTGTGGCCGCCACGCAGATGTAACGCAAAGCGGGCAGCTGACGGAGCGTATCAGCGCGCAACGGCACCTTGTTGGTGATCACAATCTCCGCATCATGCAGCACATGGACCAGCTCCGCCAGCGAGGTGGTGGCGCGATATTGCCAGTCGGTACACCATTGGGGACGCTGTGGCGCGCGTGGCAGGGTATCGCCGTCAAGGGTGACAATCTTCATTGCTTCTCCGCTTTAATGTTTCTCTATTGATCTTGCCAGGTTGCATTAAGGTTAACAAAAGCTGGGTGTTACGTGATTTTTTTCAAAAGATGCGAATTATTTCTTAAATGCCCTCAGTTTTTTTAACCCATCCCAGGTAATCGCGTTACACTTCCGCCCAATTTAATCAGTAACCCCCGTTTGTGCCATGATGTTTTCGTCTGCAATTCGCCAGCGCCTGACTGCCTGCATCGCCATCGTGGCGGTGTTATTGCTGTTTGTTGCGCCGGTGGTGTCGAAAACGTTGCTGGAACGGCAGAACCACATGCAAAGCATGATAGCCGATATGCCCATGCATCACGAAGCCATGCCGGATATGATGATGCCGGGCATGGACCATCATATGATGGACGACGGCGAATTTGCCTGTGGCTACTGTGATCTGCTGGTACATGTGCCATTGATGATGTGGGTGTTTATCCCCTTCATCTGGCTGATGCTGGTCATTTCCCGTGCCCCACCGCTGCCCTGCGTCATCGCACCGGTGATCCGTCGTCAAATCACGACCCATCGACCGCGCGCGCCGCCTGCCCTTCTCTCCTGCTGACATGATTCGATCGGTAGCGCATCCCGTTGGGTGACGCTTGAGCATTCTTTTATCGCAAGGAAGACGGCTTTGTCTGCTGTTCACTCTGTAGCACCGCGCGGCGCGGTGCTTAATTTGCTACGCCGCTTACATTTTTACATTGGCCTGTTTGTCGCCCCTTTTATCTTTATCGCTGCGCTGAGCGGCACGCTGTATGTGCTGACGCCCCAGCTGGAAAACGTGCTGTATAAAGACGCGTTACGTGTTCAGCCTGGCGACCACGCACAACCCTTGTCGGCACAAATCGCCGCCGCCCGTGCGTATGCTGGCGATAAACAACGTATCTACGCCGTCCGCCCGGCACCGGGTGCCACCGATACCACGCGTGTGCAGTTCAGCGATCCCAGCCTTGGTGCTTCGCAGTCACGTTCGGTATTTATTGATCCCTACAGCTTACAGGTGAAGGGCGATATGACGGTGTATGGCACCAGCGGCGTGTTGCCGCTGCGTATGACCATCGACCTGCTGCATAGCAGCCTGCTGCTGGGTGATTTTGGCCGCAACTACAGCGAGCTGGCGGCATCCTGGCTGTGGGTGGCGGCGCTCGGCGGTGTACTGCTGTGGCTGGGGACGCGTCCACGCCGCAAGGCAAAAACACCACGCGCAGGTTTTGCCTTGAGCCGACACTGGCATATCACCCTTGGCCTGACGCTGCTGCTGGGCTTACTGTTTTTCTCCGTCACCGGGCTAACCTGGTCGCAATGGGCGGGTGGCAATATTGATCGCTGGCGCACCGAACTGAACTGGCTGACACCGCAGGTCAACACCGCGCTCAACCATGATGAACCTGCGATGGCTGCCGACCCCCATGCCGACCATCAAAGTATGCCGGGCATGGATATGTCGACGATGGCGATGCCGGTACAACATGGCCCGGTGAATGTTGCCGATGGTGACTGGGATCGCGCGTTGCACGCAGCGCGAGCCGCGGGGATTTCGGCGGCCAAAGTCGAGTTACGCCAGCCAAAGAATGCCGATAAGGCATGGACGGTAAGCGAAATCGATCGCAGCTGGCCTACCCAGGTGGATGCGGTTGCCGTGAATCCGCAGGATTTCACCATCGTCGATCATGTGTATTTCGATCGTTTCCCGCTGGTGGCGAAGCTGACACGCTGGGGGGTGGATGCGCACATGGGCGTGTTGTTTGGCCTGGCGAATCAGTTGCTGCTGGCGGCCTTCGGTCTGGGTTTATGCACCATGATTGTGCTGGGTTATCGCATGTGGTGGTTGCGTCGTCCACAGCAGGCGGAAGCCAGTCCGACCCAAACCCTGACATCAGCCTGGCTGGCGTTACCACACTATGCCAAAGGAGCCTGTTTACTCCTGGCACTGGCGCTGGGTTATGCGTTGCCGGTGATGGGTGTGAGTCTGCTGACGTTTTTGCTGGTCGATATGCTGCGTTTCCGTCGTCAGCAACGCGCACCGGTTGACGAGCAGGCGCTGCTGGCAGCCCAGCAATCTCCGCTTGGCATTATTCGCGCCCGATTCGCCGTTAAGCGCAAAGAGATGCGCCACTTCCTGTATGGGCTGTGTGTGCTGGCATTGATTGTCGGCTCGGTGATGAGCAATGCGATTATTGGCGGGGTGATTGATCAATATGGCATCCCGTTCAGCAGCTGGTCACTGACCATGTATCTGACGCAGGGCTTTATGATCGCGCTCTATACCACGGTGTTTACCGCGTTGATGTCGATTCCGCTGTGGTATTGGTTCCTCGGCGAGAAGGATGATGCGCAGGGGTAACGCCTGTGCCGTAGCGGCGTGATAAAAACAGCGCGATAAATCGCGCCGCTTCAAGTCAGTGCCTGAGAGGCGCGATTTATCGCGCCTCTCCTGTCAGAAATCCGCCTTCAGCACCACGCGATAGTGCGCTTTACCGGCACGGACATGATCGAGCGCGTCATTCACTTGCGACATCGGGAATTCTTCCACGGTCGGCGCGATATCAACGCGCGCGGCCAGTTTCAGCAATGCACGCAGCTGGCCCGGAGAACCGGTGGAAGAACCGGTAACCGCGCGGTCGCCAACAATAAGGCTAAATGCCGGAACCTCAAACGGCTTCATTACCGCACCGACGGTGTGGAACTTGCCCTGACGCGCCAGTGCCTGGTAATAAGGTTTCCAGTCGAGATCAACCGCCACGGTGCTGATAATCAAATCAAACTGCCCCGCCAGCGCATTCAGCGCTTCGGGATCGCGGCTGTTGACCACGCGGTCAGCACCCATCGCCAGAATCGACTCGGTTTTACCGGCAGACGAACTGAATGCCGTCACTTCCGCTCCCATGGCGCGCAACAGTTTGATCGCCATATGGCCGAGGCCACCGATACCAATCACCCCGACGCGGCTGGTCGCAGTGATGTTGTTCATCAGCAACGGTTTGAACACCGTGATGCCGCCGCACAGCAAAGGACCGGCGGTGGCGATATCCAGCGATTCTGGTAGCGGGATCACCCATTGCCAGTTAGCGCGCAGATGGCTGGCAAAACCACCGTGGTTATTAATGGTGGAGACCTTGCCATTTTCGCAGTTGACCTGGTCGCCCGTAATACAGGCGTCACAATGCTGGCAGCTTTTAGCTGTCCAGCCGATACCGACACGCTGTCCGAGGCTCAGTCCTTTATTCTGCGCGGCTTCCCCCAGCGCCACCACACGCCCAATCACCTCGTGACCGGCAATCAGCGGATACGTTGAACCGCCCCATTCATTATCGATCATCGACAGATCAGAGTGGCAAACGCCGCAGTAATCCACCGCTACCTGCACATCTTCATCAGCCAGTGGACCGGCTTCGTATTCGTAAGGCACCAGCGCCTCACCCGCCTGCATGGCGGCATAGCTCGTAATTTTCATCGCTGTCCTCAGTGGTTGGTCTCTGATGACAGGAGTCTATCAAATCACGCCCCATTATTATGCCGAATAATCATACGATTACGTCAGCACCTGCTGCGGTGCAGCAGAAAAGCATGCAAAGTTAAAACGGGTCATGATTGATCGGGCTGCGGAAGGCATTGCGCGCCGCCTCAATCAATTGACTGGCTGTCACCGTTGGCGGCAAGTGCGTCAACACTTTCATCGCCTGCCAGTAACATAGCACCATCTCTTCATCGCTCTCGTTTTCGGCCATTTCCCTTAACCGCCCACGCAGGGTCAACACATCCAGCGTCTGCTGCTCATCCACCATCTCCGCAATCGTTTGATTGATAACCTGATGGATGATTTTCCAGGAAATTTCGGCAAGCACGATTAACCTCTTTTTTATCTCTCTCAGCTCCGGGCAAATGAATAAAAAAAGGCGCGGCGGTCGCAGCGCCTGAAACATCGAAAATGTAGGATAACTATAGTTGGTTATTTGGCTGGCAAAGGGCATAGCGCCTGACAATTTCGTAGCTCGCGGATCTGCAAACTGATTTTTATCTGGCACGAATTATGACACCAGAGAATGGCTTTGTAACAAAAAAGCCTTAGCTTGTGCTGGTCGTCGCCGCAACGCTTTGTCAAAGTAGAAAAACTTTTTCTCTACACAGGGAGTCACGATGAGTCAGTCAACCGCATTGCATGCCGATCCACTGGTCTGGGGCCATGGCCCGAAGGTGTTTGAAGTGTTTCTCGAACCCACTTGCCCGTTCTCGGTGCGCGCATTTAATAAGTTTGATGCGTTATTAAACCTGGTCGGCGAAGAGAAGATGACGCTGAAAATCCGTTTGCAATCACAACCATGGCATATGTATTCCGGCCTGATTGTGCGCTACATTCTTGCCGCCTCCACCCTGCCGGCAGGCAAAGCCGCCGCCAAAGCGGTGTTGAAAGCGGTGGCCGATCACCGCGAAGAGTTCGAGTTCACCGATCACGCCCGCGGCCCCAATATGGACGCTACGCCGAACCAGATCCTCGATCGTCTGGAGCAATACAGCGGTGTCAATGCACGCGAGCCTTTTGACCGCGCTGAATTGCAGAACGAAATCAAATGGCATTGCAAATATTCACGCCAGAACGGTATCCACGTGTCACCCACCTTTATGGTCAATGGGCTGGTGCAGGCGGATATTGGCAGTGGTGATGAGATCGAATCCTGGGCAAAACGGATTCTTGCCTGATCCCAAGGCCCGCGTCGTCGGGCCTTTCGCTATATTTAGCAATAGTTTACTCCTTGCCTCGTTATGCTTATCCTGTTAATCGTTATTTACCTAATTATATAGCGAGAAATGGAATGCAACATAAACTGCTTAGCGCGTTACTGCTTACCGCAGGCGCGAGTCTCAGTCTCAATGCCCTGGCAAAGACCGACATCCGTGTGACCTATGCCGGTTCGATGGGCAAAGTCATGGACCAGGCATTAGGTCCAGCGTTTGCTAAAGAAAATAACGGTAACTACCAGGGTCAGGGCCAGGGGGCTTACGGCATGGCTCGCCTGCTGGCGAGTAAGAAAATCACTGCCGATGTATTTGTTTCCATCACCCCAGGGCCGATGCAGATCCTGAAAGATGCCGGACTGATCGATACCGCAGTGCCCGTCGCCAGTACCAGCATGGTGATCGCCTATAGCCCGAAAGGGAAATACGCGCAGCAGTTTGCTCAGGCCAAAGGCAGCGATGCCAGCTGGCTGAAAGTGCTGGCGACGCCGGGTCTGAAATTTGGTCGTACCGATCCGATTAACGATCCGAAAGGCCAGAACATCGTCTTTACCCTGCTGCTGGCTGAGAAGTATTACCACCAGCCGGGTATCGCCGAAAAAATCATGGGTGGAGTGCAGAACCCGGCGCAAACCCATCTGGAAGGTGGCCTGCTGGCACGCCTGGAAAGTGGCCAGGTTGATGCGGCGGCCGGTTACGAAAGTGAAGTGATCTCCGCCCATCTGCCTTATATCGCGCTGCCGGATGAAATCAATCTGAGCAATCCGGATCAGGCGAAACAGTGGTATGACACGGTCAGCTTCCAGGTGAAAGACAGCAAAGGTGAGGAAAAAACCCTGCATACTCAACCGATGGTGTACTACGCCGCCGTACTGAAAAATGCACCAAACGGCACCGCTGCCGGTAAAGCCTTTGTTGACTTTATGCTGAGCCAGCCGGGCCAGGCGCTGTTGAAACAGAACGGCTATGCAGCACCGAAAGGTGGCGTGCTGTACCAGCCATGAGGAAACGCCAGTCCACCGCGTTGTGGCTCTCACTCCCTGCCCTGCTGCTGCTGGCTGTCCCGTTCGTCACGCTGATTGGTGTGACGCACTGGCAACATCTGCGGCTGGCATGGGGCGATAGCCACGCCATCGCCACCTCGCTCGCTCTCGGGGCGGTGGCGCTGGTGCTGATTTTTATCAGCGGATTACCGGTGGCCTGGTGGCTATCACAGGCGCGGGGTAAAGCGCGCCTGATCGTAGAGCTGCTGGTATTGATCCCGCTACTTACGCCACCGCTGGCGATGGGGATTTTGCTGGTGAGCGCCTATGGGCCATACAGTGTCCCTGGTGAACTGCTGGGGCGATTCGGCATGACGCTGGTGAATAACCCGGCAGCCTTTGTGCTGGCGCAATGGTATGGCGCGTTGCCTTACTTTATCACCGCCGCGCGTTCCGCCTTCGCTGGCGTGCCAAAAGAAATTCTCGAAGCCGGTCGCACTCTCGGTGCGCCGCCGTGGCAGCGTTTCTGGCGCCTGTCCGTGCCGCTGGCCGCTCCGGGTCTGGCATCGGCCACTGCTCTGGCATGGGTTCGTGCCATGGGCGAATTCGGTATCGTGATGATCTTTGCTTACTTCCCCCAGGGAATGCCCGTTCAGCTGTACAACAACCTGCAAAATGACGGTGTCGATGCCGTGTACGTGTTGCTATGGCTGTTGTTGCTGTTTACTTTACCGGTACCGCTGCTGTGCTTTGTCACCTCGCGACGTCTGCAACAGGGGAAAGTCGCACTGGTATAACATCGTCACCCTGAGTGCCAGCGCTCAACGCGCCGCGCACTCTCCTCCACCGCTTGTTTAATACTTGCCAGCAAGGGTTCCATATCCAGCGGTTTGATGAAAAAAGCAAAAGCATCGTGGCGATAGGCTTCCGGTGTGTCATGGTCGGCCATAATAATCACCGGTAATAACGGGTGGCGTTGGGTGTGTTCCTCCAGCCAGTTTTGTCCGTTGATGTCCGGCAGTGGCACATCCAGCAGCAGACAACCCCGTAATGGCCTGGCACCCGCTGTCGCGTCCTCAAAATCGGTAAGATCAACAAAATCCACCACCTGATAGTCCAACGCTTTCAACAGGAACCCAAGGGATTCGCGCACTGATACGTCATCTTCCACTAACCAGACCGTCGCAATCATCAATTTATCCCGCAGCTGAAACGTGATGAGAGCGCTGATAATAGTCTGGGTACGGCCACATCTCCACCGGCGAAAATCAGCCGTGAAGCCGCATTCCGTCAGGGATTTGCGAGAATAGCACCAGGTAAAAAGACAGCAGATACTGCGAACGTCAGGCACCTCGGGAGAATAATTGTCTGACTCCAGCACTGGCGTGGTCTTGCTTTTTAACACCACACCGGTGCGGAATCAGGCATTTTTAAGACATCATGTAAAATCTACTTACATTCAAATCCGGGGAAGGTTAGCTGTTGCGTTGCAAATGGCTGCTGACAAAGGCTTTACAACGGGGCGAAATCGGGTCGCTGAACACCTGCTGTGGTGAACCGGACTCCTCGATTTTACCCTGATGTAAAAACACCGCTTTATTGGAAACGTCGCGGGCAAAACCCATCTCGTGGGTTACGATAATCATGGTACGCCCTTCCTCCGCCAGCCCACGGATGACGCGCAACACTTCCCCCACCAGCTCCGGATCCAGCGCCGAGGTAGGCTCGTCGAACAGAATCGCCTTCGGCTGCTGTGCCAGCGCGCGGGCAATCGCCACACGTTGCTGCTGCCCCCCGGAAAGCTGTGACGGCCACACATGGCGTTTTTCATACAGACCGACTTTATGCAGCAGCGCTTCGGCCTCTTCCAGCGCCTCTTTATGGCTGCGTTTCTGCACATGCACCGGTGCTTCGATGATGTTCTGCAACACGGTTTTATGCGGCCACAGATTGAAGCTCTGGAACACAAAACCCAGCTGCATACGCATCAGCTTGATGCGGTTACGCTGCTCGCGATTCAGTTTTTCGTGCGGATTATCGATAGTCACCACTTCGTCACCCACCGCGATCTCTCCCCCCTGTGGAATTTCGAGAAAGGGGATGCAGCGCAACAGGGTACTTTTGCCTGAACCACTGGCACCAATCAGCGAGATCACATCGCCATCCTGCGCCGTCAGGCTGATGTCGTGCAGCACTTCATGGCCACCGTAACTTTTTCTGAGATGGCTCAGGGCGATAGTCGGTTTGCTCATTAACGTGCTCCAGCGTAGTAAGGGGACAAACGGCGCTCCAGTAGCGCCACACCTTTGCTCACCAGCACGGTCAGCAGCAGGTAGATAATCGCCGCGCTGATAAATACTTCCAGCGCGCGGAAGGTTTCGGACACAATCGAATCGGCAATCCCGGTCATTTCCATCAAGCTGATGGTGCTGACCAGCGACGTTGATTTAATCATCGAGATGATTTCATTGCTGTAAGCAGGCAGCGCCTGACGCACAGCAATCGGCAGCGTGATACGACGTAGCATGGTAAAGCGCGACATGCCGCATACCCTCGCCGCTTCCAGCGATTGCACGCTCACCGCGTTGAGGCCACCGCGCAGAATTTCGGAGGTATAAGCCGCATCATTGAGAACAAGGGCGATCAGACCACACCAATATGGATCACGCAGCAGCGGCCAGAAGAGACTTTCCCGCACCGCCGGTAAGCTGCCGAGTCCGTAATAGATCATGAAAATCTGAATCAGCAACGGCGTACCGCGAAACAGCCAGACGTAAAAACGCGCGACATAGCTGCCCACGCGAGTTTGTCGCAGCAAATTCAACAGTAACGCCAGCACCCCGCCGCCCAATAGCGACAGGATGGCAAGATTCAGCGTCAGCGGTAATCCGCGCAGCAGCGCTACCAGCGTGTGCTGCAAAAAGGAAAAATCCATCGGGCCTCCTTACAACCGGGCGCGTTGTTGTCCGCGCATGGCCACTTTTTCCACATAGCGGAAAACAAAATCGGAACAGGTCGTGATGATGAGATAAATCACCGCACCCACGCTGTAGAAGAAGAACGGCATTTGCGTTGAGTTGGAGGCCGTAGAAATCTGGTTCATGGTTTCGACCAGGCCAGTCACTGAGACCAGGGCCGATTCCTTAATCACCGATTGCCACTGGTTACCCATGCCGGGTAGCGCAGTTTTCAGCGCCTGCGGCACAATCATGCGGCGAAATAACATCAAACGCCCCATGCCCGTGACAGTCGCGGCTTCCAGCGTCCCTTTCGGAATGGCATGGTAAGCCCCACGGAACACGCCGCTTTGATACGCGCCCGAGATCAGGCCAATGGCAATAGCGCCAGCGACAAAGCCGTTCACATCGAACGGCCCAGGTAAATCCAGCAGCGCACCAAAGAAGCCCACCACCTGGCGGCCACCAAAGTAAAACAGGTAGATCACCAACAGTTCCGGCACACCGCGAAACAGCGTGATATAGCCACCCGCCAGCTTTTGCTGCCAGCGCGAGCCACCAATCTGCATCCAGCACAACAGGCTGCCAAGAATTGCGCCCAGCAGCCAGGCGCAGAGAGAAACGGTCACGGTGACGGTAGCGGCATTAAGCAACACGCCGCCCCACCCTTCATCACCGAATCCTAACAGTTGCCAGTCGATAGTCATAAGCGTCAGGCATTATTCCGCAGGTGCGACGTTCTCGCCGAACCATTTAATTGAAAGCTGTTTCAGCGTGCCGTCTTTGATCATGGAAACCAGGGCCGCATCCAGCGCAGCTTTCAGCTCTGGATTGTTTTTACGCAGCGCAATGGCTGAACCCTGACCCAGCACACCGCCAACGAAACCATAGCCGGTGCTGTTCACGGTATCCGCATGTTTTTTCACATAGGCGTTGAGGTTGGTACGTGACGCCATCACCGCATCAACGCGACCGTTCAGCAGGTCAGCGAAGGTTTCCGGGCCACCCTGATAAGTACGGATGGTGGCAACATCAGACAGATATTTGTTGAGGAAGTCAGCCTGGATGGTGGCAACCTGCACCGCGATGGTTTTGCCTTTGAACTTCGCTTTCAGCGCATCGATGGCTTTGGTCATACCCGCGTCATCACCGGCCTGCACCACTTCGTTGTTACCTGGCAGGGTATCCAGCGCACTGCCTTTCAGGGTGACAAAGCCAGAAACGCTAACGGTGTACTGATGGGTGAAATCCACCACTTCTTCACGCTTCGGCGTCACGGTCACCGCATCGACCACCGCATCATATTTTCCATCCACCAGGCCGGGGATCATGCCTGACCATTTCTGTGCCACCAGCTCGTATTTAAAGCCCACGCGTTTTGCCAGTTCCGCCACCATATCCGGCTCGTACCCGACAATTTTGCCGCTCGGCGTGGATTGGTTGAACGGAGGATAAGCCGCTTCGGTGGCAAATTTCAGGGTGCCAAAATCTTTCGCCTGGACCAGAGCAGAAGTGGCAAGCAGCAGCATGCCAACAGAAGCGGTGAAAAGCCCTTTACGCATCATCATAAAACCTCAAGGTTCGTTATTGATTGTTGGAGAGTAAATCGATGGCTAAACGGGCTAATGCCTGAGTGCCTGCATGGATACTGCGTTCATCGGGTTGATAATCCGAGTTGTGCAGGTGATCGTCGCGCCCTGGCGCGCCGGAACCGATATGAATCTGGCAGCCCGGTGCGCGTTCAGTAAACAGCGAGAAATCCTCAGCGCCGAAGCTGGCACTGGGTTTGGCGATAATCGCTTTACCAAACTGATGCGACAGGATGGTTTCCAGTTGGTCAATCAACGCGTCATCATTCATCAGTGGCGGCACACCGCGCTGATAATTGACCTCGATACGCGTATTCAGCGCCAGCGCCACACCCGAGCAAATACGTTTAAACGCCGTCTCGATATGCGCACGCGCCGCCGGGGACTTCGCCCGCACCGTGCCCTGAATCAGACAGCTATCCGGAATGATGTTGTGGGTGGTACCACCGTGGATATGACCGACGGTGAGCACCGCCGAATTAGCCGGATCGAGTTCACGGGAAACGATAGTTTGCAGCTGGGTGATCAGATGCACCGCCGCAATGATCGGGTCGGTGCCCATATGCGGGCGCGCCGCATGGGTTGAGGTGCCGTGCACCACCAAATCAAACTCATCGCTGGAGGCGGTGCTGGCCCCACGCGTCAGGCCGATTTCACCGGCCGCCAGTTCCGGCTTGTTATGCAACGTGATTGCCAGATCGACACCCTCCGCTGCACCGTCGGCGATCATCGCTTCCGCACCACTCTCCGGCGTCTCTTCCGCTGGCTGAAAAATCAGGCGTACCGTGCCGTGCAGCTGGTCACGATAATGCGGCAGGATGGCCGCCACACCCAGCAGGGTCGCGGTATGAATATCATGGCCGCAGGCGTGCATTTTGCCCGGATAGTTGCTGCTGAACGGCAAACCGGTTTGCTCGTGAATCGGCAGCGCATCCATATCGGCGCGCAATAACAAGGTTTTGCCCGGGTGAGCACCGACGATGTCCAGCATCACACCGGTTTTCCCGACACCAGTTTTCGGCGTCAGGCCGAGGGCTAACAACTCCTGCACAACGATTTTCGCGGTGCGGTGGGTATCGAAACCCAGTTCAGGATGAGCGTGAATATCACGACGGATATTGATGAGATGGGCTTCCAGGCTTTCGCTTTTGGCGCTGATTTCCCTGGCCAAACTGGCTTGATGGTCTGTCATGGTTACGATGGTCTTTTTCAGGCTTGCGCCCGGCCTATATGGCATTTTTATGAAGAAAGTCTCTGTATTTATTCACAGCCCCTGGCAGAATGCAACGCGCTTTCTTGTGGGTTACTTGCTGAATTTTCATGATATTTTGCTAATCCCCTGCGAAAACAGGATAAAAATCCATAAGCAGGAAATGAACCAGTCATAACATTCATAATCGACGGCGGATCATCAGTATTTCTGATTTTGTTACTGAACGAATAGTTGCTGGATTTTTAAGCGACTTCGTTGCAAGCGCTGATGTCAGTCGGTTGTACTAAAACTATAAGAAAAGGTTGTTTTTAAAAAAAGTCATTCACCTGATTGAGTAGACTGAGTTTATTCAGTGCCACATGTCACCACATTCGCACGGTAAATTTTGTCTTATTATCAGGAGATTAATGTGATGCAGGTTGTACGATCGCACGCAGAACTCAGAAACCATGATGTGTGCTCTGAACAAGTACCACCCCATTCTGCCATGCAGGATAAGTTGCCGTTCACCAGTAGTCATGCACCCAATCCCTACCTCGCTTGCCCGGTCCGCTCAGAAACGGGGGGCAATATTTCCACACCACCCCGTTCGGTCAATGCGCTGCTGGCCTTCCAGACCGATCTTCTCCACACCGCGGAATGTGTCATGGAGAAATTGAAACTCGATACAAACAGGTTGCGATCGTTGCCGGGGCTGTTAAAAGCGACAGAGTCAGACATTCATATGGCCACAAAAGAGCAAATGAACTCCGCTGAAAAATTGCATGGAAAACTCATCGACCATATTTCCAGTGCATTCAGCAATAAACATCGCTTTCCCTTAAAGGACGTCAAAAAAATCATTAAACAGGAATTCAAACAGGCTGCAATAAAAAAAAGGAATAACATTAACTGGGAGAAAATAAACACGACCATTGAACATGGCGGCCTTAATTACCTCAGCACATTGACTCCCGCTGGAAAAATGAAACTGGGCAGCAAGGATATTTTCCCAACATCCTATCTGGACAAAGGTGTTTGCAGCTCATCAAATACTGATACTCAACACGCCACAAATTTATGGATGTCAGAAATTACGGTTCCGGATAAGGAAGGTCATCCTGAGACGTTATTCCGCGGCGTCCGTCACGGTATTCTCTCGCCATATGGATTGAAAAAGGGTGATTCCGCTCGCCAGGCCGGTGCGTTAGCTCGGGCGCAGGAGGTAATAACCGCGGCCTTATATACAAAACCTCATTTGTTGACGAAAGCACTCTCCGGTCAGGAAGTCTCTTTAGACCTTGTCTCCACGTCACTGGTTACAGCAAGTTCGATCGGAAAAGAGGATGCTATGCTCGCTGACCAAATGTACGCCTGGCAATCACTGACCAAACAAACACCGCTGAGTCTTACCGTCAGGGATGAACAAGGCGAATTAAAACAGATCAAGGTGAATCTGAACGTTGTCGCATTTAACCTGGGGGTCAACGAAGTCGCACTGAAGTTCAATCTGGGCTGGTCTGCCTCAGACAAATATAATGCCCAGGCCCTGCAGCAACTCCTGGGCCCAGACCTGGGAGCCAGCGCTCAACCTGGCGGCATGGTCGGTAACTATCTGAAAAGCAACCCCGTTAATGGCCCAAAATTGCTGGAACTTAGCCAGCAACTCAGGAAGATTTTTACTGACAAATCCCATCATCATGATGGTGGCGAACCTTACAAAGCAGCACAGCGTATCGCCATGCTGGCCTATGAAATAGGTGCCGTGCCGTGCTGGAACTGTAAAAGTGGTAAAGACAGAACAGGTATGATGGACGCGGAAATCAAAAGAGAAGTGATAAGCCAGCACCAGGGAAAACCATTAAGTAAGCCGGGTAGCCCTCACAGTAAAGGCGACCAGGAATTGTTTCAGGAAGTGCTTGCAAAGGGCGGCAATGCCGAAATTCAGGTTTACAACACTGGTGTTGCGGGTAATAAAGTCATCAAATTCCTGCCACTTCCCGGCATGAATCTGTCATTTAATGATCGCATAGGCAACAGCAAGATATTAAACGATACACAAGGCCTGTCACCACTGGTTAAGAGTTGAGAAATTATGTCAAATATTATTTATAGTCTTTATGACGCGCTCGGACTTGAAATAGACGGTGACGATCCGATTTTAATCGTTGATGACGAACTGACGATTTATTTCCATGAGTCAGAAAATAGTCTGGAAATGTGTTGTCCTGTCGGCCCCTTACCCAGCGAGGTGAATTTTCTGCACAACGTGCTGCAACTCAATTATTCCAGCCCGGTGGTACTGGCAGCAGATGCCGACAAGAAAGCGTTACTGGCCATACTCCGCCTCCCTGAAACCAGCACCGCCACAGAATTAGAATCAGGACTGCATCAACTTATCAGCGTGGTACGAAGTTTAGGTAAAAATAATTTTGCTGACACGATGTAGTCATAGCCACCGCATCCCGGCTGAGAGGTTCTGCATAGGATCCTGTGGCGTCATAAAGATGCGCAAGAATGACAGGTGGCTGTTGTAAAACGGTGGGAATTTCTATTTTTGGTGCTGAGAATCACGGAAGAGTGACGGGCGAAATAACCACAAAGGATCTCACCCGATCACCCACCGCACGCGGGCATTGATGCTTAACCGGCTGGCGATTTCACCCTGAAATCCGCAAAAATCGTTGCGGCGTATCGCCCAGCAAACGACGAAACATCGAGATAAAGGCGCTGGGGCTTTGATAGCCAAGCTGGCTGGCAATGCGCAGTACCGGTTGCCCCTGCGCCAGTTGCACCAGCGCTTCTGACAACCGCAACTGCTGCCGCCATTGCGTAAAAGTGATACCGGTTTGATCGCGGAACAGGCGTGCCAGGGTACGCGAACTGGCTCCGACACGATTGCCCCACTCTTCCAGCGTGTCGCTGCTGGCCGGGCTTTGCAGCAACTGCTGGCAGATGTTCATCAGACGACGATCGGCAGGTAGCGGCAGCACGCAGACCGGCCCCTCGGGTGCACGACGGATTTCATCCAGCAGCAACGGTGTTATCAGCTCCACCCGCAGTGGATCGGGACCAGGTTGCTGTTCCATCTCCACCAGCGTTTGCATCAACGCCTGTAGCAGTGGCGAAATCATCATGCTGCGCGCGTCCGGCCAGAAGGCGCGCGCCACCACCGGTTCGAGATAGAGGCTCAGGCTGCGAATATCGCTCAGCGCCGTTAACGCATGGGGTAAGGTGCCGGGTAACCACAGCGCCCTGCCCGGCGTTAATGTCCATGACGCGCTATGCGTTTGCACCCGCATCACCCCCTGCAAACAGAGCACCAGCTGCGCCACTTCATGGGCATGCCATCGCTCCTCACGTCCCGCGTGATAATGCATTTCCCGTGTGGTTAATAACGGTAAGGCCGGGCTGGCATCGGTTAGCCGTGGTTTGTTCAATACCATCACATCCAATCCTGTCAGATTGCCGATTGCTGTCTGCCTGGCGTTATTTCAGAAACCTATCACGCGAAGCCGCCAGCGCGGCGCTATCAAATAAAATAGTAATGATTATCATTTGTATCACTATTTAGGGCCGTTGGACTATATCGGGGATAAAAATCTTGCGTCATCGCACTTTTCAACGCACACCACTGAGCGCATTGCTGCTGGTGTTATTCAGCAGCACACCTGCATGGGCAGCAGATAACAATAATAATTCGCATGACAATACGCTGACCGTCACCGCCAATAACGTGGATACCGATGGCGGCGATGCCGACAGCTGGAACCAGGTGGCGAAAAAAGCGGATTCTGCCACCAAAAGCAGCCGCCCGTTAATCGAAACGCCACAAAGCATCTCGGTGATCACTCAGGCGCAGATGGCCTCCCAGGGGGCACTGAACGTGGCCCAGGCGTTGCGCTATAACAGCGGCATCGGCTCAGAAGGGGGTGGCGCAGATTACCGTTTCGATGATATCTACATTCGTGGTTTCGCTGCCGATGAGTTCCTGGATGGCCTGCGTCTGCCTACGGTGACTTACTGGTCGCGTCCGAATTTCGATACTTTCCTGCTGGATCGCGTCGAAGTGGTCAAAGGCCCGGATTCGGTCACCTTTGGACAAGCCAGCCCAGGGGGCGTGGTTAACCTGGTGAGCAAACGCCCCACCGCCGAACCTATCCACCAGATTTTTGTCAGCACCGGTAGCCATAACCTGTTTGAAACCGGGCTGGATCTCTCTGGTGCGCTGGACAATGACGAACACTGGCTGGGCCGTATTACCGGCACCTGGTCACGTAACGACACCCAGGTTGATTACACCAAATACAAGCATTACGACATCGCCCCGGCGCTCACCTGGCAACCCAACGATGACACGCGCCTGACGCTGCTTGGGCAGTTCCGTAAAGATCCTTACGCCGGGTTTTATAACCAGATGCCGCTGGAAGGCAGTTTAATCCACCTCGCGCAGGGCAATTACTCCGACAACTTCTACGGCGGCCAGCCAGGCTTCGATTACTATCGCCGCGAACAGGCCAGCATCGGCTATGACTTTATGCATAAGTTCGATGATAGCTGGAGCCTGCACCAGAACCTGCGTTATCTGCACACCAGCAGCGATTATCAGATGGTCTATCCGACCAATACCGTGGTTGACGGGTCAGCGACGGTAAGCCGTGACAGTATGCGCGTGATCGAGTCCTTCAATGCCTTTGATGTCGATACCAATCTGCAAGGCAATCTGTATACCGGCCCGGTCAACCATGCGGTGACGGTGGGCATGGACTACGTGCACGACGATTTACGTCAGAATAGCGGCTACGGTACCGCGTCTGATATCAGCTACCTCAACCCGGATTACAGTACGCCGGTTGCAAGCCCGTCGATCGATTATCACAGCCGTTCCTTTATGACCCAGCTGGGTTTTTACCTCCAGGACAGCATGAAGTGGAACCACTGGATCCTGAATCTGGGTGGACGTTATGACAAAGCGCAAAGCCGCGCTCAGAACTGGGTCACCGATACCCGTACTGAACTGAACGACTACGCCACTACCGGTCGCGCCGGTCTGATGTACCACTTCGATAACGGTATTGCGCCATATATCAGCTACGGTACCTCGTTCCAGCCGCAGTCCGGCACCTCATACGCGGGCAATCCCTTTACGCCAACCAAAGGCAAGCAGTCCGAAGTGGGCGTGAAGTACCAGCCAAATGGCTTTAACGCGTTGTTCAGCGCGGCACTCTACGACCTGCGTCAGACCAATGTCCTGACCGCCGACCCGGAGCATGCTAACTATTCGGTGCAAACCGGTGAGATCCGCTCTCAGGGCTTCGAGCTGGAAGCAAAAGCGAACATCACGTCACGCTGGCTGGTTAACGCCTCTTACGCACTCACCAACCCGAAAGTGATCTCGGCTAACGATGATACCGAGGGTAAACAGCCGGTGGCGATCGCACGACAGACTGCCAGCCTGTGGACCGAATACGCCTTACCGGGCGTGCTTGATGGTGTGACTATCGGCGGCGGTGGGCGCTACGTGGGCACCAACTACGCCACCACCGATAACAGCCTTAAAGTACCGGCGGTGATGATTTACGACGCGATGATGCGTTACCGCTGGCAGGATTGGCAGCTGGCGCTGAACCTGCAAAATCTCACCGATAAACAGTACATCAGCAACTGTAATGATCTCGGTTGCCACTTCGGTCTGCGGCGGCAATTGATCGCCACGGTGAGTTATCAGTGGTAATCAGTCGTCGGCAATTACTACAGGGCGCGCTGGCAAGCGCTGCCCTTTTTTCGTTTCCGTTGCGCGCGGCAGCCCAGCCTCGCTGGGTGATCCTCGACTGGGGTCTGACCGAAATGGCGCTGCTGCTCGGCGTCACGCCGGTGGGTGTGGCTGCGCCAGAGTGGTATCGTCGCTTATTCAGCCAGCCGCCACTGCCACCTCAGGTGGCTGATGTCGGCCTGCTGTTTCAGCCTAACTATGAAACCCTGTTTGAACTGCATCCCACTCAATTGCTGGTCACCCCCGCACACCGCATGGCCGAAGCGCAGCTGTCACGCATCGCGCCGTTGCATTACTTCGCGATTTATAGCCCTCATCCCTGGCAACAGGCACAGCAGAATTTGCATGCTATGGCACAACTGGCGGGAGATGTCCTCCGGGCGGACCAGGTGATGGCAACCCTGCTGCAACGGCTCGACCAGGCCCGGCAACTAGCCGCACAATTTCAGCCACGGCCCATCTATCTGCTGCATCCGCTGGATACCCTGCATGTGCTGGCGCTCGGTCCGGGAAGTTTGTTTAACGACATGCTGAGGTTGCTGGGGCTGGATCATCATCCCCCCTTCGCCGTCGGCCCACAGGGCATGGCGACGCTGGAGCTGGAACAACTGGCGCAAATGCCCCCCGGCTGGCTGGTACTGCTGCCCTCGTGGCCGGAGGTCGATCTGACACTGGTCATCAACTCCCCGTTGTGGCATACCCTGACGCGCGGCGGTCACCGCCTGCTGGTGTTGCCCGATGGTTTATCGACCGAGGGTGGCGTGCTCACTGCGGTACGTTTTGCTGAGACGCTGGTCAGCGCGTTGCAGGAGGCTCACGCATGATAACGCGCCATCCGGCCCTGCTCTGTTTCCTGCTGTTCGCGTTTGCGATGTGCCTCAACCTGCAACAACTCAGCCAACAGCTGGCGTGGTCAGATATCTGGCAGGCACTGCAAGGCGCGCCGCAGCCCAGCCTGACGCAACAGATCTTCAGCCAGATGTGGTTACCGCGTCAGGGAATGGCGTTGCTGTGCGGGCTGGCGCTGGGCTTTACCGGCGTGGTGATGCAGCAGGCGCTGCGCAATCCACTGGCAGAGCCAATGACGCTGGGCATCGCTTCCGGTGCCACGCTGGCGCTGTCAATCGCGTCGCTGGCTGGCCCTGCGTGGCTACTGGCCGGGCGGGAATGGATCGCATTGAGCGGTGCACTGCTGGCCTTTGCGGTGGTGTTTCTGCTGAGTTTGCGCCAGGGCTTTACGCCTCTGGCACTGACGCTGGCTGGCATGCTGGTCAATCTCTACTGTGGCTCTGTCAATCTGCTCCTGACAATCATCTATGACCGTTCACTGGCGGCGGTATTTATCTGGGGCGGCGGTACGCTAACCCAGCAGAATGCCAGCCAGCTCTGGTGGCTACTGCCGCGCGTGCTTGTCGCCGCCTTGCCAGTGGTGCTGATCCTGCGGCCACTGCGGTTGCTGGCGCTGGATCAGCGGGTAACGCATTCAATTGGCATGCCCGCCGGACTGGTGCGGGGCATTGCATTGTTGTCAGCGCTGGTGATCAGCAGCCTGGTGATCAGTGTGGTCGGCGTGATTGGTTTTATTGGCCTCGCCGCCCCACATCTCGCCACGCTGGCGGGGGCAAAGCATCTGCGCCAGAAACTGATTTGGTCGCCGTTGCTGGCTGCCGGGTTGCTGTGGCTGACCGACCAGGGCGTCAGTCGTCTGAACGGCATCGGTGGTCTGCTGCTGCCAACTGGCATGATGACGGCACTGGCGGGTGGACCGCTGCTACTGTGGTTTTTGCCCCGCCTGCGTCATGTCTTTCAACCTGACGTCAGTGAACCTTCTCAGTCTCCCTTCCCCACCCATCGCATGATCCTGCTGCCGGTGATGGTGATGTTTTTTCTGATGCTGGCGGTGTCGCTCGATTTCGCTCGCGGTATTAACGGCTGGCACTGGAACTCGGCCACGGAACTACAGGCGCTGCTCCCATTCCGTCTGCCACGTCTGCTGGCGGCATTATCGGCAGGCGTATTATTGGCAGCTGCGGGTGTGATCATCCAGCGGGTCAGCCGTAATCCGATGGCCAGCCCGGAATTGCTGGGTATTGGCGCAGGTGCCTCACTGGGTATCACGGTACAACTGTTGCTCTGGCCGCTCGGTGGCGTCGCATTGATGCTGGCCAGTAGCGCCAGCGGTGCTCTGCTGACCCTGGCGCTCACTCTGTGGCAGGCGCGCCATTATGCCCTCAATCCACAACGCATGTTGTTAAGCGGTCTGGCAATTACCGCACTGTTCCAGTCCGTGGCGGCGATCGTAATGAGTAATAATGGGCTGGCGGCGGCGATGTTGCGCCAACTGATGACCGGTTCAACCTACTACGTCAACGCCAGCACGGCGGCAATTGCGCTGGTACTGGCGCTGCTGTTGCTGGCGCTGACCCCGTTATTGCGCCGCGCATTGCTGCTGTTACCACTGCATACGGTATCGCCCTCGCTGGGGCTGAACGTCACACGGGCGCGCCTGCTGTTGATGGTGCTGGCGGCAGCGATGACGGGCGTGGCGACCCTGATCGTCGGCCCATTGTCATTTATCGGTCTGCTGGGACCCCAGCTGGCCCGGCAACTGGGCGCACGTCGTCCGCTCGGACAACTGATGCTGGCGGTGCTGATTGCCGCGGTGCTGATGATGCTGGCTGACTGGGCAGGCAGCAACTTACTTTATCCACGACAAATTCCGGCCGGACTGATGGCAACGTTGATCGGCGGCCCATGGCTGGCGCTACTGCTGTGGCGTCCGTTGCATAGTACAAACTCATAGGAGATGAGGTGGCGATTTACCTGATGTTACTGCGCACCACCGGTGCGCTATTTTTTCTCGCACTGGGCTGTAGCGTGGTGGGTGGTTTAAGCAACGCCGCGCTGCTGGCATTAATCAACCAGGGGCTGAACGCTACGGACGCGCAACGCCTGCAACTGGCCTGGCAGTTTGGTCTGCTGGCGCTGCTGATGCTCGGTACCCGAACCCTGAGTCAGTCACTGTTTATGGCGATGGGCCAGCGCAGCAAAGCACAGCTGCGACGCATGCTGGTGCAGCAGGTGGCGGATGCCCGCTACGCCGATCTGGAGCTGCACGGTATGCCGCGCGCACTCAGCATCCTGACCCAGGATCTGGATCAGGTGGTGATATTTTTCGTTTCGCTCCCGGCTTTTGTCATGTCGCTGGCGGTGATTATTGGCTGTATGGCCTATCTGGGTTACCTGTCGCCGGTGGTGATGGGGATTGCGGTTGTGACCGTGCTGATTGGTTCCCTCGCCTACAGCTGGGTTCATCGCCGTGCGTTGCAATTGATGCGCCAGTCGCGCCAGCGCGAAGAAACCCTGACCGGCGATGTCAATGCATTGTTTAGCGGGGCCAAGGAGTTGCGGCTGCACGCCGCGCGCAAGCAGGCGTTTCTGCATAATCGATTGTTCACCACTATTGAGAAAGTGCGCGTCGAGCGCACGCGTGGTTACGTGTTGTATTCGCTGGCGAATATCTGGGCCAGCGTATTTTTCTTCGCGTTTATCGGTGTGGTGATGTTTCTGCTGACCCGCGTGCTGGACCTGCACGGTGCGGTGTTGTCGGGGTTTGCCATGGTGTTTCTTTATATGATTGTGCCGATTGAAAGCGCGCTCTCTACCCTGCCCTCGCTGACCCTGACCCAGGTTGCCCTGAAGCGCATCAATGCGATGCAGCTGCAATTACCACCCGAGCAAACCCATATCGATTCGGCCCCACTGGGATTTCAGCGGCTGGAGCTGCGCGACCTGACCTACCATCATGGCGCAGCGCAGGGTTTTCAGGTCGGACCGATTTCGCTGCAATTTACCGCCGGTGAACTGGTGTATCTCACCGGCGGTAATGGCAGCGGCAAAACCACGCTGGCCCGGCTAATTACCGGCTTATATCAACCGGATGGCGGCGAGTTGCTGCTGGATGGTGTGGCCATCACCGATGCCAGCCGCGCGCGCTATCGGCAGCTGTTCTCGGCGGTATTCAACGATTTTCACCTGTTCGACGATCTTCAGGGGATTGATACCGCACGCTGGAATGATGAAGCACAACAGCTACTTGAAGCGTTGCAGCTTAACCACAAAGTCACGTTGCAGGATGGCGTATTTTCGACGCTGGCACTCTCCACCGGCCAGCGCAAACGGCTGGCGTTACTGGTGGCGTGGCTGGAAGATCGACCATTTTATCTGTTTGATGAATGGGCTGCCGATCAGGACCCGGCGTTCCGCGAAGTGTTTTATCACCAGCTGCTGCCCGCGTTGAAAGCGCGGGGTAAAACCGTGCTGGTGATAACCCATGACGATCGCTATTTTCACCTCGCCGATCGCTGCCTTAAACTGGAGCTGGGCCAGCTACTTAACGCTTAAGCCGCCCGGCCGCTCTCTCGCTCGCCACCCGACGGCGGGCGATAAATTCCGCGATCTGCTGCTGCGCTTCGGCCAGCCTCTCTGCTGAAGCGCTGCGTGGTGAACCGCTGTGGAACGGTGGTGCCGGATCGTACTCCATCTGCAACTGAATATTTTCTGCCGCTGCACGGCCCAGCAGTTCTTCCGCTACCGTCAACGCAAAATCGATACCGGAAGTCACGCCAGCACCGGTGATACGGTTACGGTCGCGCACCACTCGCTCCTGTACCGGCGTCGCCCCAAACAAACTTAATTGATCCAGCGATCCCCAATGGGAAGTGGCGCGATAGCCCTGCAACAATCCCGCCGCACCCAGCACCAGCGAGCCGGTGCAGACCGAGGTCACCCACTGCGCCTTGTCGGCCATACGCCGGACAAAATCCAGCGTTTCGTCATCTTCCATCAGCGCAATTTGCCCCGGACCACCAGGGATACAGATCAGATCCAGTGGCGGGCAATCCGCAAAGGTGGCCGTCGGCATGATGGCTAACCCCCGGTCAGACATCACCGGCTGGCGATCTTTCCATACCAGGTAGTTATTCACGCCCGGCATCCGCACGAAGACTTCCCACGGGCCGGTAAGATCGAGTTGTGTCAGAGAAGGAAAAAGCAGCAGGCCAATATTGAAAGGGGTGGACATCGCCATGATCGGCTCCTGTTGGGAATCATCGGCTTATCATGGACTTATTTGGCGGAAGATGCATCTGCTTCCTAAGCAACCATTGATTAGGTTGTCGTCATATACAATACTTAGTACTATATATAGTGTGATTGCGAGCAGGGAAGCTCTAATAAAATCAACAAGGAAAAGTGATGACAAATTACGTTTTAAAACCGTTCGACAGGAACCTTAAAGGTACTGACGTCGACAACGGAAAGTTATGCAAAGCTGCAAAGGAAGTTATGGCGGGCCACTATGAAGCCAATCTGGGTGGGGATGTTTATAAAAAACGTATCCCATTAAACCGGGGAAAAAGTTACGGTGCTCGCGTAATCATCGCGTTTAAGTCAGGTCAGGATTTATTTTTCATGAATGGCTGGGTTAAAAATGATGTGAAGAAGAACAGTAAGGAAATCCCGGATGCTGAACTTGCGTTCTATAAAGCGGTTGCAGTGCAATTGATGTGTATGACGCCTGAACAGGCACAGATAGCCATTAAGGCAGGGAAAATGAGAGAGGTGAAGTGTGATGGTGAATCATCTTAAAGATTTGCAGGAAATCGCTCACGATTTCAACGAAATCGGCGTGGTTTCTGATGACCTGGTAAAACGTATTGATGCCCGCGTCCAGCTGCGAGAACTACGTGCAAGCCTGCCAGTAGTTCAGGATATGAATGGCGAAGAAATACGTTCCTTACGTGATCGTTTCCACTTAAGTCAGGCCATGCTGGCGTTGTACGTGAATATGTCCGTTGTGACTATTTCAAAATGGGAACGTGGTGAAAAAAAACCCAATGGCGCTGCGCTTCGCGTACTTAATACCATTGCGATAAAAGGTCCGGATGTCTTCGCCATCTGATTAAAAGCCCCAATAAATGGGGCTTTTTTTACATCCGCATTAATTCAGCACCGGTTTCCCCAGCGGCTGCGTGGGGCGTTCCGCCAGCGCAAACAGTTCCTCAACCCGCGCTTTCTCTTTGGCATCCACCGGCACCAGTACGCCGCAGGCGACAAACACCAGCAGGTTACCTGCCAGGCCGACAATGCCGCTGGTCAGCGAGCCGAGAGCCGGAATGTCATCGGGGAAAAATACCGTCAGCACGATGGCGATAATGATGCCGGTCATCATGCCGAGCAGTGCGCCCTGCTTGTTGCCAAAGCGGCTGAAAATACCGAAGAACAGCGGCACCGCCAGCTGGATAATCCCCTGGTAGGAGATCTGCGCCAGCAACTGCAAACGTGAATAGTTAAAGGTGAAATACGCCAGCAACGCAGCCGCCACAATAAACACCACCATGCCCGATTTTGCCAGCACCGTTAACTGACGATCGCTACGCGGTTTGTTCCAGGTGGCAAGGTCATTGGCGAATTGCGTGCCGCATACCTGCACACAACCATCGACGTGGCCGATGCTCGCTGCCAGCACAATCACCAGCGCTAACGCCAGCAGCCACGGACCACCCTGATCAAACAAGGCCGTGAAGAAACCGTTCTGTGGGTTGGCCTGCACATTCGGGTCCTGGCTGACCGCCGTAGCAAACAACATCAGGATGGCGTAGAAACCGCCCACCAGCAGAATGGTCAGCAACGTGCCCTTCTTCACCGCCTTGATACCGCTGGCCGTGTAGATACGCTGGAAGCTCATCGGCCAGCACATCGAACCCACCACGCCGGTGAAAATCAGGCTGAACATATACCACGAACCGTAATGCGAGCCTTCGGCACCCGGAATCTGCAACATCGTCGGTGGCAGTGACGATAGCTGACCGAAGCTGTGATCGCCATTGAATAGCAGCACCACACACACCAGCGCGCCCAGACCATAAGCGATGATGCCCTGGTACATATCGGTCATGATCAACCCACGCATGCCCATACTTACCGTCCAGTACTGGCGTACCAGAATCAGTAACACCCCCGCGACCAGACAAGTGGTGACGCCCCAGCGACCAAAGCTGGCGAACTCCACCAGCAACGCCAGTGCCTGGATGCCCATCACCACCCACGGAAACACGCAGATGATGCCAATGATCGATGCCACACGTTTGACCGCCGGGCTGTTGTAACGCATTCCCAGCAGATCGGGCTGCGTGGTCAGGTTAAAGTGCTGGCCCCATTTCCAGGCACGGCGCGCCATCAGATACATGGCGGTGACGCCAAGCGTGGAATACACCGCGCCGTAGAAGCCAATCACACCGCTGACAGAGAGCGCAAAAAACGCGGTGAAGGTCGCACCCGGCCACCAGGAGTTGGTGTAACTCATGGCGATATACCAGGGACCGTAAGAGCGCCCGCCAACGGCGTAATCGGAGAACGAAGTGCTTTTACGGTTGGTGGCATAAAGTACAGCAATCATGATCGCCAAAAATAAACCGATCATGCCAAAGGTAATTAAATAATGTGGTTCTGCGGCGCTAATTTTCATGATACTTCCTCATCCGCGGGAATCTCGCCAAATGCACACTCAGCGAGATACATCACCCATAATCCGACACCAAGAAATACCGCAATAGCCAGCCAGTAAATAATCGGCAACGGAATACCCAGAAACAATGCACTGCTGCCGCTGATGCTTAAATATAACGGCGGACAGAGCGCCAGCAGTAATAACGCCAACAGATAGACGGCAAAGATTTTATTTTTAATACGAATGCGATCGCGCAATTGTTGCGCCATGATCATGGTACTCATAATCCCCTCCGATATGTAGAATGACGGTGTTCGCACTCCTTTACCTGCTGTCAGACAGCCTTTCCCCTGTGGTGCAATAAGACCATATCCACTGGAACCCGCGCGATAAATCGCGCCGCTACGAAAACGTGCGATTATTGACCCGGTCGGCATCAATGCCGACCCTTCGGTTAATCAGAATAATAAGTTGATTAAACAGCGCGCAACCAGTTTTCCCAGTCGGGATGATTTAATACGCTGCGGGCGCGTAATTCTTTCCAGCGACCATATTTCGAGAAATCAAAATCAATCTCCGCCACCTGATGCTGAATAATCGCCCAGGTTGACCACTTCATATCAGCGAGATATTTATGGATCTGTACGCGGGCAAATATCGCGCTATCCACTTTGCCGAAATAATCTTCCAGCAACTCAAGTTCAATTTGCGGTGTAAAAAACATTTCGCCAAACCATAATGCCAGTTCGTAACAACGGTCATTATTCGAGGCATACTCGAAATCTACGAGACGAATTTCATCACTGGCATTCAGCATAAAATTCCCGGCCAGGGTGTCATTCATACAAGGCACGCTATCCAGTCCCGCGGCTTCCAGCGCCTGTTGTGCACGTTGCGCCTGTTTATGCAGCCAGACGGCATCCGCCGAAAAGGGAGCATTGAGCGCCTGCACCTGTCCAATATGTTCATTAAGCATATCGAACACGGTTTTGTTCTCGGTAAGCAGCGGCTGGTCGTTAAAACTTTTCAACGCATGCAACGCGCGGTGGCGAATCGCCGGTTGTTGAAAATCGAGGTTGGATGAAGCTCGCCAGCCGTCAATAAACTCGAATATCTCCACCCCTAACTCGCGCAGATAAGCCACTACCGGCACGCCATAACCGGTTTGTGCCGCCTTGACGCTGGCCTCGTGTGCGGTGTCCCGATTGATAAACCGCTCGGTGCCTTCACCGGGAATTTTGACGAAGTAAGCACTGGGCGCACCTGCAACCGCCACATGCCAGTTAGCGTTCGAGATTCCCCCGCAAACCGGGCGATAGTGGATGGTTTTGTTCTGCCAGCCGGGCATCGCAGCGATTGCCTGCTCCAGACGCTGCTCCTGCCAGCTTACGGCTTGTCCGGGTTGTTTACTCATCGTGATTGCTCCGCTGTCAGGGTTAACCAACGTTCGAATCGGGGATCGCGCGCGCTCTGGCGGCAGCGCAGCAACATCCACTGGCCAAGTTTGGCAAACTCCAGCCCGCGTGCGCTGGTGTGGCCATTCAGCATGCCCCACAGTGTCCAGTGGTAATCATCCGCCAGCGCGTACAAACGGCAGCGCGCGACATCGGCTTCGCTGCATTCACCGCGCCAGGCGCGGATCGCATCGCGCCAGCGATCATCAGTGGGCAACTGTTCATGAATTAAGGTGGCGATATCATGCCAGGCATCGCCCTGCGCCGCGTAATCGAAATCCAGCAGACGCCAGTCACCCTGGCTGTTGACCATCCAGTTACTGGCAATCGGGTCGCCGTGAATCAGCACCGGCGTAAAGGGTGCAGCCAGCAGTGCCTGCCAGGCCAGATCAACACACTCACCGAGCCATACCATCTCCTCCGGCAATGCGATGTTTGCCTGCCCTATTTGCTGGCGCAGCCGCAGCATGTCCTGCTGACGCGTATGCTGTGGCAGCGGTAACGCGGCATCGTGCAAGCGGTCCAGGATGCGAGTCAGCGCGCCGAACTGCGCCGGGTCGCTGAAGCTGGCCAGTTTCGCCCAGCGAAAATCGTCATCCAGCGCGGCGAAGATCAGCACGCCAGCCTGTTCATCAACATGGCGCAGCGCAGGGGCAATGCCCAACTCACCGGCCTGACGACTGATTTCGGCACTGCGGCGCACATCCAGCAGCGCGCGTTGATCATCACATAACACTTTGGCGTAAAAGCGCTGGCCCGCATGCTCAAGTCGAAATCCTGCCCACTCCGTCGCCAGCCGATGGGGTGAAGCCACCCCGGCGCAGCCGGGTTCGACAACAAAGCGCTGACCGGGTTGCCACGCTTCCAGAACCTGTTCTAAGCGCGTCATCATGCGGTTTCCTCCGGGACGGGTTGCAGGATGAGATCGCTCAATAGCGCCATCAGCAGGTCCAACCCACGATGCAGGTCGTCAGTGGCGGTAAATTCACGCTCGTTATGGGATAACCCGCCCGCACTCGGGACAAACAGCAGCGCGCTGGGGCAGTGATAACTCAGGCTGACGGCATCATGCCCGGCAACGCTACGCAGCGGCATGGCACTCAGACTGAGGTGTTCTGCCTGCTGCAACGCGCGCTGTGCCAGTCCGGCATCCAGCTGTTGTCGCGCGCGAAATTGCGCGCGATCGAGGCTGACATCGGTAGCGGTGGCCTGAGCAATCGATTGCATCTGCTGGCTGAAGCTGTCACGTAATTGATGCAACAACGCCTCATCAGCAGAGCGGAATTCGATGTACACCGTGGCTTCAGACGTCACCACGTTGGGGGAGTTGGGGCTGGTTTCGAGACGCCCCACCGAGGTGTGCAGGATTTCTCCATGACGATCGGCCTCGGCACGTACCGCAACGATAGTCTGTGCCGCCGCCAGCAACGCATCACGACGGCGACTCATCAACGCCGGGCCGGTGTGGTTTTGCTCACCGCGAAACGTCACCTGCCATTTCAGCGCCGCCCAGGTTTCCGTCACCACGCCAATCTGTTTACCCTGTTGCTCAAGGTGCGGGCCCTGTTCCACATGCAATTCGAGGTAGGCGCGCAACGGCAATGCCGGTAGCGTTTTACCGCGATAACCAATTTCTGCCAGCGCGGTTGCCAGCGTGATGCCATCGGCATCGGTACAGGCCAGTGCGTCATCCAGCGTCACAGCGCCAGTGAAGACCGAGCTGCCGATCAGGCTCGGCTGAAAACGCGCGCCTTCTTCATTGGTCCAGTTGACCACTGCGAGGTTGCATTGTGCTTCAGCGGGATGGTCACGCAACTGCCGCGCCAGCGCGGCAAGGGTGGCTGCGGCACCGGTGACGCCGTAAGCGCCATCGAAACGTCCCCCGAGCGGCTGGCTATCGAGATGCGATCCACACAGCAGCCAGGGTGCCCCTGGGCGCAACGTCATCAGACCAAAAATATTACCGATTTCATCAATCTTTACGTCAAAACCCTGCTGGGTCAGCCAGGTACAAAAGGCATCGCGTACCTGTTGATCTTCGGCGCTGGCCGTCAGACGATGCAAACCGCCTGCCGCCGTGGCACCAATGCGGCTGCTGGTGGCAAACAGCGCATCAAATGCCTGATAGTCGCGTGACGTCATCCGCGGCCGTGCCGGGATGGAGGATGTTGACATGGGCGTTCTCCAGACTCGCTACAAAAGCTGCCGGTGGCGGCGCATTGGTCACTAAGGTGTCGACCGCGCTGAACGGCAGCGTATTCACAAAGGTACGCAGTCCAAATTTGCCTTCATCCGCCAGAATCACACTCTGGCGGCAGTGCGTGCTCAGCACGCGCCGTAATAACGCCTCCGGCTCCTCGTAGTCCATAAAGCCGTTGTCCCGATCCACCGCGCCGATGCCCATAAAGGCGATGTCGTAGTGAAACTGCCGGGCAAAATCCAGCGTATGGGGGCCAATCAGTGCGTTATCATTACGCCGGACGCGCCCTGGTGTTAGCGTCACAGCATTCTCGCTCTGCTGCGTCAGCAGCGTCGCAATATCCAGTGAATTAGTGATAATTTTCAGCCGCGAGAAGCGCGTCAGCTGTTGTGCCAGCGCCAGCGTCGAGGTGCCGGTATCAAGGAACAACGCCATCCCCTCTTCAACCAGTTCACTCGCCAGCTGCCCCATACGCACTTTGGCGCGCGGTTTAATGCGGCTGCGAATTTGCAGCGGCTGCTCCTCGCTCGGCACCGGCAGAATCGCGCCACCGTGCACCCGACGCAGCACGCCCTGTTCTTCCAGATACTTCAAATCGCGGCGGATGGTCTCTTCCGATACCACAAACTTCTGCGCCAGTTCGGTGACGCGCACACGTTTGTCGTGGCTCAGTACCCGTTTGATCTCATCGAGTCGCGGCTGATTGATCATGCTTACCCTTCTGTTTCTGCGAAGAAAAACGCAGTATACCCATAGAATCCTGACAAGGTATTCGCTACAGGTTGGGAGAATGCTGATCCCATGGCATTAATGCTTCCAGCGCGGCGCAGAACTGCAACACCTCCCCTTCAGCATAACGACGTCCGATCACCTGTAATCCCACCGGCAAGCCTTCCGGGGTAAAACCGCACGGAACCGTGGCTGCCGGATTACCGCTCAGATTGAAAGGCCAGGTAAAGGGGGTCCAGCGCGCCCACTCCACGCCACTGTCCCCGTCCGGTTGCCCTGGCGGGACGTGGCGATCAGCGGCAAAGGGCAGAATCGGCAGCGTAGGCGTAATCAGTAAATCCACCTCATCAAACAACGCGTGTACCTGGGTGGCAAAATGGGCGCGCTGTTTTTGCGCGTTCAGGTAATCGGCCAGATCGATACGTTGCGCACGTTCAATCAGGGCGGCAAAACCGGGGTCCAGCTGGTCGAGCTGCTGCCGGAGTGCTGCGCCATAGGCGATGCCGCGTCCCCCACTCCACAAGGTATCGAAGGTGCCGAACGGGCTTTGCCAGCTGAGGGGCTTCGCGGTCAGCGTGATGGGCAACGCATGCGCCATCTGCTCAACGGCCTGTTCAACACAGGCGGCAATACGGGCATCCACTGGCGTGTTAAACAGCGTCGGGCTGTAGTGCACACGCAGCGGTGGCAGCGGTGCATCACAACGTTCCAGCCAGCTTTCGGTTTTCGCCGGTAACGCCTGATGATCGCGCGCATCCGGGCCGGAGAGCAGATCAAACAGCAGCGCGCTGTCTCGTACCGTGCGGGTCATCGGCCCGGCATGGCTGAGCATTTCCGTCGCCGACCACGGCCAGGTGGGAATACGACCCAGCGATGCCTTGAGGGCAAAAATGCCGCAAAATGCACCAGGAATCCGCACCGAGCCACCGCCATCAGAACCCAGCGCCGCAGGCACCATGCGTGCCGCCACGCTAATCGCCGATCCAGAGCTGGAGCCACCGCTGGTCAGGGATGGATCCCACGGGTTACGGCCATGACCATACACGCGAGAATAACTGGATCCGGTCCAGCCAAATTCGGTGGTGGCGGTTTTGCCAATAATGATCGCCCCGGCCGCTTTTAAGCGCGCAATGATCGGTGCATCGCTATCCGGGACATTATCCATAGCGGTGAGCGATCCTTTGCGGGTACGCAATCCGGCGGTGGAAAACAGATCTTTAATACCGAACGGCACGCCATGCAGTGGACCGCGCAATGTTCCCTGCTGGCGTTCACGGTCGCAGATTTCCGCTTCGGCTAATGCCTGCTGGTCATAGACATCGCCGAATGCATTCAATGTGGGATTGTGGGTTTTTATTTGCTGTAAACAACTTTCCACTAAAGCCACGCTGCTGCGTTCACCCTGACGAATCTGTGCCGCTGCGGTTAATAAATCCGGCATACCCTGCATATTTCACGCTCTGTTATTCCGACTAACTGTTGAGCTGATAGTGGCATAGCTACACAGAGATGCAAGACCGATTTTTGTTGTTAATGTGGGATATGTTGTATTTATCTGGATGCAATGATAGGAAAGCGTGATGACAGGAGACAGCATAAAATGTCAGAGAATTGACACGCGGTTGAATATTTTACTAGCGGAATCACTGTTGCTGGTGCAGCCAGCAGTTTTAGCGCTCAGCGGACGATAAACGCGCGGAACATGAGACAACCGACAAATTGCCCCTTTTCCGCGCGCAGTGATAACAAAATCGTTTGATCAAAAATCGTCGTGCCCGATTACAGCCAGCCAGAACGTTTCAGTCGCCACCACATAAAACCGCAGATCATAAACGTCACCAGCAGCGCCACCGGATAACCAAAGTGGGTGTGCAGTTCCGGCATATCAGCGAAGTTCATGCCATACATACTAAAAATGATGGTCGGTACAATCAGCACCGCACCCCATCCGGCCAGCTTCTTGTTCACCTCACTTTGCTGCACCGATACCAACGCCAGATTGACCTGCATGGCGCTGGTGAGCATTTCGCGCATATCTTCAGCATCGATCATCACGTGGTGCGCATGGTCCTGCACATCACGCAGGTAGGCGCGCAGATTTTTTGGGATCAGATTTTCGTGGAAGCGTACCAGCTGCGGGCAAATCTCGGTGACCGGCATCGCCGCATTGCGCAGCGACAACAACTCACGGCGCAGATGATAAACCTCTTCCAGCGTGTCACGATGGAAACGGGTGGTGAACATCTGGTCTTCCATTTCGCTGATACGTTGACTCAGGCTGGCGGTAATTTTGGCGTAGTTATCAACGATACAGTCGAGAATGCAATACATGGCGTAGCCTGGCCCTTCGCTCATCATCGCCTGGTTTTTTTCGGCACGCGCACGGATGCCACCATAGCCATCGGTGGAACCGTGACGCACGGTGATCAGGAAGTTTTTACCGAGGAAAAAGTGCGTTTCACCAAAGGTGATACGTTGCTGATCGTCAAGGTGCGCAGTTTTGACTACCACAAACACTGACTCACCATACTGCTCAATTTTCGGCCGCTGATGCGCCACCAGCGCATCTTCAATGGCCAGCTCATGCAGGCTGAACTCCTGTTGCAGCGTCTGCATAAAGGCGGCATCCGGCTGATACAATCCCAGCCAGACAAAGGTGTTTTCTTCTTTTAACACCTCACTGATGTCGGCAATGTTGACGTTTTCTTCACGCTTGCCGTGGCGATAGACCACGCAGTTAATCACCATCTTATCCAGATCCTTCTTCTGCTGACGTCCTGTAATCATAGTCTTAAAGGTCATATTTCATCTCAACACAAGGTAACGCTGCACCGGCCAGCGCCGAGTGATACAGACTTTCTTTCACCACGCTAAAACCGTGACGCAGATAAAATCCACAGGCGTTGGGTGTCGCCGCCAGCGTCAGTTGGCGAAAACCACGCTGCCGTGCTTCCTGCACAATCGCCTGCATAATGGCGCTGGCGTAGCCTTTGCCATAACAGGATGGCAGGGTGAAGATGGCTTCAACGCTGCCATTCGCCAGATCGAGAAAACCGGTGGCAGCCGTGCCATAGCTGGGATCGTCAACCACAAAGAAAGGATTGCCGCGAATCGCTTCAAAATACCCCTCCGGTAACGCGTCCGGCGTCCAGGCGGCAATCACATCGGCGGGATACACTGCCTGACAACCGTGACGAATCGCAAGGTTACGGATACGCCAGAGTGCGGCAGCTTCATCAGGACGAGCTAAACGAGGTGTCATGGTTTCTCCTGCTGTGCTTATAATCCAGAAACGCGATCAGGAAGATACATAAGGTGAGTCACATGCAACTGTTCTCGGCACGACTGTTTCTGCGTCCGGTTGAAATGCGGGATCTGTATACCCTGTTCGCCATTTATGGCGATCCCGACAGCAACATGTTTAATCCAGCCGGTCCTTTTCCTGACCTCAACTTTACTGAAGAAGTGTTAACACGCTGGCTGGCGCACTGGCAATCCTATCCGTTTGGCAATTGGGCGATTTGTCTGCGCGAGCGATCTGAAGAAGTCGTGGGTTTTGGCGGATTAACGGTGCGGGAGTTTGCCGGCCGGCCCGTGAATAATCTTGGTTACCGGCTGGCAAAAGAGGTGTGGGGCAAAGGGTATGCCACTGAATTTGCCCGCACGGTGATTGCCTATGCCTTTGATCACTGCCAGCTGCCAGTGGTGGATGCGGCGGTACGTGAAGATCATCTGGCTTCACAGCAGGTACTGGAGAAGGCGGGGTTGCGCTGTTATGACCGGGTTGTGGACATTCCCGGCGCCCCCGCCAGCCTGGTGTATGAATTACGTGCGCATACCTGGCGCGATCAGGGGACACCGAGGTAACGCAGGATTGCCGTCATCAATGCCGCACCAATGATCACCACAATCAACGGTGCTTTGCGCCAGGCAAGGAAGACGGCAAACAGCACACCTGCGATACGGGCAACACCGGCGAAGTGAGTCCCTTCAAACAGTGCAGTGGTGACCGCCACTGCCAGCAGCAACACAGTGGCGGCGTCGGACAACATGCTGCGCGCGCGTTCCGACATCTGCATACGGCTACCGAGACGGAATCCGGCAAAACGGATCAGGTATGTCCCGCTCGCCAGCAGCGCGATACCCGCAATGATTAAGCCATTTTCCATTATTTACGCTCCCGCCAGCTCAGCAAACCTAATAAAGAAAACAACACCGGCATTCCGGCAGGCACAAATGGGGTGGCGAGTACTGAGAGCATGGCCCCGAGCGAAGCCGGTATGCGCGTGCGTCGCTGGCGCAGTGCCGGGAAAATCAGGGCGATCAGAATGGCGGGAAATACCGCATCGAGTCCAATCGCCGACACGTCCGGGATAAAACGACCAATCACCGCACCGCTGATCACGCTCAATGGCCAGATGGCAAAAATACCCAGACCGCAAATCCAGTAAGCCACGCGACGCTGGGCCAGCTTCGGTTGGGAAATGCCAAACACCACGCTTTCATCATTCATGATATGGCAGCCAAACAGCGCACGACCGCCCTGCCCGACCAAATCTTTTACCGCGATGCCGAACGGCAAATGACGCGCGTTGACCAGCAACCCGGCAGCCGCCGCAGTTAACGGGCTGCCGCCACCGGCGATAATACCAATAAACAGAAATTCGGATGCGCCCGCCAGCACCAGAGTGGACAGCGCAATCGGCACCCAGAGCGGGAAACCATCCGCTGCTGCCAGCGATCCATAAGAAAGTCCGACGATACCATCGGCCAGACAAACGAGGACAATCGCTTTTATCACCCCTTTATCCAGAGTCACTGCTCCCAGACGCATAATAATTTGATCTCATATCGAACAGGAAAGCCGTTATAATGAACGCCCCGACACCGTTTTACAAGATGAACGATCGTTCGTTATATCGAACAGGAGTAGCTTTGACCCCGCCGATTGACATTATTGCCGCCGGACTGATACGTGAACGCCAGCGCGCCGGACTTTCGCTGGCTGAAGTCGCGCGCCGTGCAGGTATCGCTAAATCAACCCTTTCGCAGCTGGAAGCGGCTAACGGCAATCCCAGCCTGGAAACGTTGTGGTCGTTATGTGTGGCGCTGAATATTCCCTTTGCGCGCCTGATGGAGCCGGAAGTGAAGCGGTTACAGGTGATTCGCAAAGGTGAAGGGATGGTGGTGTCTGCTGAACTGGCGGATTATCAGGCCGCGCTGCTGGCGAGTTGCCCGCCAGGCGGACGTCGCGATCTTTATCTGATCACCAGCCAACCTGGTGCACCGCGTGCGTCAAAACCGCATCCGCCCGGTTCGGTGGAGCATGTAATTATCGCCCAGGGGCGAGCATTGGTTGGCCCGAGTGATGCCCCGGTACTGCTCGGCCCCGGCGATTACATTTGCTATCCCGCCGACGAGCCACACCTGTTTGAAGCACTGGAGCCAAATACCATGGCGGTGCAGCTGTCGGAGCAGAATTGAGCCAAAGGGATAACTTTATGTTGTTACCAGCGGATCAGCATTGTTTTCTGCAACCGGAGCTGCCACATCTGCTGGCGTTTCGTTCACTCTCCTCTGCCGTGGGGGTTCTCCGGCAGCAGCATCGCACCACACTTGTCCACCACTTCGCCGGTGGACCTGACAAGCCGTGAGTCACTGGAAAACAGGTCTCTTCCCGCGCGCGCTGCATCCCCACGCTCTGATCGCCCGTCTTTGGAGCATCTGCCTTCGGCGTCCAGGACGACAGTTACTGACAGTCCGGCGGAATTATCGGGAAAAGACCTGAACTTCTGGATTTCGCTCAATTGGTTGGTGAATTTGCTTCTTATCCTGGTTGCCAATAAACAGAAGAAATAGACCAAAACCGAAAGCCTGAAAAATAAATAGCGTTAGATTACGGCTGACGAACGCAGTAAAGGCTGCGTATGCACTTCGGCCTGAATATGACAACGATTCATCCAGGAAGAACACGCTAATATTCAAGGAGATAATATTTATCGATGAAAATGTTTTTAACGCTGCCCCTCGTGGCATTCTCAGTCGCCAGCCATGCGTCTGACCAAACCCAAAACTGTGAACAGCGCAAAGCGGCGCTTCAGCGCCAGATGAGCTACGCCCAGGAATATGACAACAAATATGAGATTGCCGGGCTGGAACGTGCCATCACTGAAGTGAAAAGACACTGCCGCGATTCGGTTTCGCGTAACGGTAATACGGAGGAAATTCGCCGCAGGGAACGTGAAGTGAAACAACTGCGTCAGAAACTGGCGGATGCCGAAGATGCCCTCGACGACGCCCGCAATAATTAGCCTGGCAACAAACCGTAACGGCGCTTAAATCGTGCCGTTACGGCGTGCAAACCCGGTTATTTCGCCGTATACGACTCGCCACCCACATGGACTTTGTAAATACGGAAATTGGGCACCGGCGGATTATTGAAGTTCATCTCCCCACCGACCCAGCTGTTGAGATGGTTACTGACAAAGTAAAGATCGCCATGCGGTCCCCAGCCGATGGTATCCGGCCAGGCGATTGCGTCGCTGGTCACCCACGGGGTGACTTTGCCGGTTTTTGCATCACGCTTCATCAGGCCATTGAGCATCAGCGCTGTGAGATACAGATTGCCCTGCCTGTCCGCCGTGATGCCGTCGGTATTCGACGGTAACACCGTGTCCACCTTGATCGCCTGCTCGATCTGCGCTTCGCTGTTATTAAAGTTGCGTAGCACGGCGGTTGGCACTTTCATCAACCGGTTACCCGTCAGATTGGTCCAGTAAAGGGTTTTCTTATCACCGGATAGCGCAATCCCGTCGGCACCGGTCAGCATCGGATTGGCTTTACCGTCTTTATCCTTCAGCACTTTTTCACCGTGGATACTGAAGGTAAAACCAGGCTGGTCGTTAACCCATTCAGGCGCAGATAACACCCGTTTGGCCTCACCGGTTTTCATTTTGTACACCAGCAAACCGCCTTTCAGCGGATGGCACATAATGCCGGAATCGGTGATGTAAACCACACCGGCATCATTATCTACCGCCACATCATTGAGGAATGAACAGGTAAAATCGACCTGATCGTTGGTAAAGGTGTAACGCGCCACTTCTTTGTTTTTATTTAAATCCCAGGCCACCAGCTTTTCATCACCGGGTTTATTCGGCGCACCCGCAATGTGGCCCTGATCGAGAATCCACATCACGTTATTACGATCGATCTCAAATCCCAGCACCGCCTTTAAACCCTGCGGATTGTGTACATCGTTCATCGCTTCGCTGGGGAAAGGTTTCAGCATCCACTGCCCATCCTTTTTCACCAGTTTTGACAAGGTCGCGGGCACTTCAGGACCACCCCAGCGGGCGGTGCTGACATACAGGTTGCCGTGCGCATCGACTTTGACACCATGCAGCATCGCTTTGGTGTCGTTCTTTTGCCATGCCGCGGCAGCAGCAGGATCGCTCAGGTCATAAGGCAGACGGTTCCACTCGGCGACCACATCCAGTTTGGGTTGTGCCGCTGCCAGCGCTGGCAATCCGGCCCCGCTCGCTATGAGTAACAACATCAGCGCAGAACGCTTTTTGAGCGGGTATGAGGGAGATGCATAGAACATAATTTTACCCCTGAAGGATGGTTTTATTGTGGTTATGTGTCGATTTCTGACATGTCAGAATCTAGCATCCTCGTTTATCAGGTAAAGGGGCCATGTGGTGATTTTGCATACTGCCTCACAAAATCCAGCGCAGACATCAGTCGGGGTTATGGCGGCTATCAGCTGAAATGATATGTGATCTTTGCCGCTCTTCGGCATTCTTTGTCTTCTTTCCCTGGCTGCGTCAGGGGGAAAAAGCCATACCCAAACTTCTTTCATCACATTGATTATCAATAATATTCTCACAAAACCAAAACTAACATGTTAGATTGAGAATTGGATATTGCCTCTCGGACTGCAAGATCTGTGCTCAAATCCACCTCCCTGCGTGATAGTCATCACATTAAATCGCTATCTGCTGCACTTTTTGTGATCGATTTAGCAAAGAACTAACATACACCTAACTTTATTCCTGCCACCTGATAGATTTGTGACATGTCAGTTTTATCACCCAGTGACATTCAGCGCGAAGTTAACGTCCATGCATGGTGAGGCATTACCTCAACCCCACCTTGCACCACCACCCCACCAGGGAGCAGACGTTTTCTTTTCGCGGCTTCTCACGCTGTCATTCAATCGTATAAGAATCAGGAAAGCAGCCATGAGTACTTTGACAGAGAGTAAAACGCGCGATGTTATCAACGACATCGAGCACACCACTATCCGTAAAATCATCACCATGCTGGTGCCGCTGATGGTGGCGATGTACGTGGTGGCCTATATCGATCGGCAAAATATCAGTTTTGCCAAATTGCAGATGGTCAGCAGCCTCGGCTGGAGTGAGTCGGCATTTGGCCTCGGGGCGTCGCTGTTCTTTATTGGTTATCTGATTTTTAGCGTACCGGGTAACCTGATCCTGTCTAAGGTCGGTGCGAAACGCTGGTTCGCCCTCAGCCTCGCTGCCTGGGGCATCATCACCATCGCCCTCGCCTTCACACAAAGCCTGACCATGTTCTACAGCCTGCGCTTTGTGCTTGGACTGGCGGAAGCCAGCTTCTATCCCGGCCTGATTTATTACTCAACGCAGTGGTTCCCGACTAAATACCGTCCGCGCATTGTCGGGTTCCTCGTCACAGCCAGCATGTTTGCCAATATGATTGGTGCCCCGCTTAACGGCGCGCTGCTCAGCATGCACGGCATTATGGGTTACGAAGGCTGGCAATGGCTGTTCCTGATCACCGGCCTGCTGGCGATTGTGCTTATCGTTCCGATCTTGTTCTGGTTCCCGATCAGTCCGTCCCACGCCTCGTTTCTGACAGCCGAACAAAAGCAATGGTTGTCACAACGCCTGGATGAAGAACGCCGTCAGGAGACCGATAAATCTGTCGATACGCTATTCAAATCCCTGACGGATAAACGCGTACTGGCGCTGGCCCTGGTGTATGGCTTTATCTGCTTCGGTGCTTATGGCATCAGCTACTGGATGCCCACCATCGTGAAATCATTCGGGGTCACCGATATGACCAACGGATTCGTCAATATGATCCCCTGGGCGCTGGTGATGATCATGCTGCGCTGGCTGACACAGAAGCCGGAACGCACCAATAACCCGTTCATTAATGTCGCGTTGCCGATGTTTACCTCTGCCGTCTGCCTTATCGGTTCGGTGTGGTTTGCCAGCCAGCCGGTCATCAGTTTTGCCTTTATCTGCGGCGTGGTGTTATCGGTATTCGCCATCCAGCCCTGCTTCTGGAATCTGACCAAATTCCTCTCCGGCGCATCAGCGGCTGCGGGTATTGCCATCATTAACTCGCTGGCTAACCTCGGTGGTTTCTTCGCCCAAAACACCATCCCACTGGTCCGCGATCAAATGCAAAGCGCCACCGCGCCGATGGTCTATCTCAGCATCGTCATGCTGGTAGGCGGGATCTGCACCATGATGATCATCAAATGGCTGCAACGTCAGCGCGAACCCAGCGTTGCTCCGATGCCGGGACATTAATCTAACATTTCAGATTTAATCAATAAAACGTGACGCATATCACCAATATCAGACTTAAATCTTGCTGATACGGATATTCACCGTCAACATCAATCAAAACTAACATGTCAGTTTAAGAAGGTTGTCATGAAAAAGATTGTGGTTCTCGAACCGGGTTACGTGCATTACCGTGAAGAAGAAGCCATTCTCGCCGCCTTTCATCCGCAGTTTGTGGTGATCCCTGCCAATACCGCGCGGGACACGCTGCTGGCACAGTTGCGTGATGCCGATGCCGTGATGCTGCGTGAAGCACGCCTCGACAGCGGCATGATCGCCGCACTGGATAAATGCCAGGCGGTGGTGCGCTACGGCGTCGGGGTGGATAACGTCGATCTCGTGGCGGCGAAAGAGAAAGGGATTTATGTCGCCAACGTACCGGATTACGGATCGGAAGACGTCGCCGAACACGCGCTGGCCTTGCTGCTGGCCGCTACCCGCCGCATTACCTCACGCAATCAGCAGGTTCATCAGGGCCAGTGGAACATCGGCCAGGCTGAACCCATGTTCCGCATGAGCGGCAAAGTGCTGGGCGTGGTGGGCTTTGGTCGTATCGCCCGCTGCCTGGCGGCTAAAGCTCGCGGCATCGGTTTCCGCTCGCTGCTGGTGTGCGATCCGCTGCTGGATGCTCAGGCCGCAGAAGATGCCGGGGTGGTCAACGTCTCGCTGGAAACATTGTGTCGTGAAGCCGACTTTATCTCCCTGCATGTCCCGTTGTCAGAGAAAACCCGCCATCTGATCGGCGCGGAACAGCTGGCGATGATGAAACCCACCAGCGTGCTGGTAAACACCTCACGCGGCGGCCTGATCGATGAAACCGCCCTGTTTCAGGCCCTGCAAAATCGTCAGCTGTTCGCTGCCGGTCTTGATGTGTTTGAACAGGAACCCATCCGCGCTGACCACCCGCTCCTGACATTACCTGACGTGATTTGTACCGACCATACCGCCTGGTTCACTGAGGAATCAGTGATTGAACTGCAACGCAAAGCCGCGCAGGAAGTGCTGCGCGTTTTTGAAGGTAACAAACCCCTGAATTGGGTGAATCGTTAATCACCCGCCCTGCCAAGAGGAAGAGAAGATGTATAGCAAAGAGATTATTGAAGGTTATCGCGCCATTTTTTCCACCGCTTCGATTGCGGATGCCTGCGACCAGATTGTCGGTAAAACCATGTTCCTGCCGTTTGAGGTGAAGAACCGTATCAACGATAAGAAGATTGTCGGCCCGGCAGTAACCATCCTCGAAGATGTCACCGAGGAAAAATTACCGCCACAGCATGCGCTGGATGCCATTGATGAGTCAGAAGCCGGTTCCGTGATTGTGATCGGCGGCAGCCCGGCACTGGAAAACGTTGCTGTCTGGGGTGGCCTGATGACCGCTGGCGCAGTCGCGAATAAGCATGAGGGCGCGGTATTGATGGGCGGCGTGCGTGACTTAACCGAGATCCGCCGTGATTACGATTTCCCGGTGTTTGCCAAAACCGTGACCCCTGGCACCACGCTGGGGCGCTTCAAAACCCTCGACGCCAACGTCACCTTAACCCTGGGCGAGGTGACGATTCACCCGGGTGATTTGATTGTGGGTGATGTCGATGGCGTGGTGTGTGTCCCGCAGGCCCAGGTTGAAGCGGTGCTGGAACTGTCCAAATCCATCGATCAGCGCGAGCTGGAACAGGCCAAACTGATTATCCAGTCAGGATCGCTGCGTGAAGGGCTGGCCAAATACGGCCGCATTTAACCGTGATAAACGGCCACGGCACCCCGTCGTGGTCGTCTGACAGGATCAACAACATGAAAGATTTGGATATTCTCTCCTTCGGTGAACCACTCTACGAATTCAGCCAGTTACCGGGTGCACAGCAGCCGGTTAGCTACCTGAGCGGTTATGGCGGTGACACCTCAAACTTTGCCGTCAGCGCCGCACGTCAGGGGGCGAAAGTGGCGATGTTCACCCAACTCGGCAACGATGTCTTTGGCGATCAGTTTGTCGCCTTGTGGCAACAGGAAAACGTGCGCTGCGACTGGGTGCTGCGCCATGCAGATGCCCCTACCGGCATCTACTTTATTAGTCACGATGAACGTGGCCACCATTTTACTTTCTACCGTAAAGGTTCTGCCGCTTCACGCCTGCGTCCGCAGGATCTGCCGGAAGCTGCCATCGCAGCAGCGCGTCTGCTGCACACTTCAGCAATTACCCTGGCGATCAGCGATAACGCCTGCGACAGCGTTTTTGCTGCCCTGGAACTGGCACGCAAACATCAAACGGTCACCTCTTTCGATACCAACCTGCGCCTGAAGCTGTGGCCACTGGCACGTGCGCGAGCAGTGATCCATGAAGTCGCGCGGCAGGTGGATATTTGCATGCCAAGCCTGGATGAGGCACGTTTGCTGACCGGTTTGCAGGATGCCGATGCCATCGCCGATTTCTATCTGCAACTCGGCGTTAAACAGGTGGTGCTGAAAATGGGTAGCGAAGGTGCCATGTACGCCAGCGCCTCGGAACGCGTGGTCGCGGCAGGCCATAAAGTGGCGACCGTCGATGCCACCGGCGCAGGGGACTGCTTCTCGGGGGCTTTTCTCACCCGGCTGCTGGCGGGTGATGCCCCACAGAGCGCACTGCATTACGCCAACGCTGCCGCCGCACTCACCACCACGGGTTATGGTGCTGTGGCACCGATCCCTGACCATAACCAGGTTGAAACCTTCCTCCACGCGGCGCGTTGAGTTTGCCAGCCTGCCGAACAGCAGGCTGGCGTTTTCATTACAAACTCACTTCGGCTGGCATCACCACTTTCTTCGTCTGCGGTTTCAAGCCAAATAACAATGATGTGACCCGTGAGCGTTTTATCAGCCAATAACACAGGGTACTCACCGCCAGGCCGATGGCGCAGTTAATCAGCACATAGATAATCGACAGGTTGGCCGGCAGCCAGACATCCATCAGCCACGAGAAGGTGATCACCACCGGATAATGCAGCAGATAAATGACCAGTGCGGAATCCACCACCCCCGTCAGCAAACGGTTTTCTTTCAGCGGCAGACGTTCAAAGGTAAAGACCAGCCAGTAAGAAAGCAGCACTGACAGCACACTACCCATCAGCACCGGAAGATATTTCAATGCGCTACCAATATGCTGATGCGCAACCACATAGAATCCCAGCCAGGTGACCAGCGCCATCGCCGCTATCAACCATTTATTGAGCAGCCAGCTGTGCGCATATGTTGCGATTTTCTCTCTGTTAACATACAGCGCGAAGCCTGCGGCGTAATAAACCAGAAAGCGCGCGGTAACGGGAATCAATTCAATAAACTCACCCTGCCCTTTAATCAAAAATTTGAGTAAAAAACAGGCATTAGCCAGCAGGATTAGTGTCACCAGCAGCATCGGCAGCGATAATTTGGCTAATTGCCGGGATACAAATTGATAGAAGCTACCCGGAATCACCATGGACATTACCGACAGCGAAACCAGAAACCACAGGTGGTGCATCCATAAATAACTGTGTAACCAACCCGTTATGGATAAGGGAGTGCCTTTCATTTGCCCGGCAATTACATACATTAAAGGTGGAATAAACAAATATGCCGTGATGAGTGGCATCAGCACGCGTTTGCGGCGGTTCTCAAGAAAACTCTTTTGACCTTTGCGCAATACAATTAATGCCGCAAACATTCCCGAAAGAAAGAAAAACACTTCCATTCTGAATGTATGAAACATACTCAGAAAAGCAGTAAATAACTCGGACGGATCGCGCTGCGCGACATAATACCAGCCATTTTCACCTGGCAGACTTCTTGAAGCATGTAAAAGCACACCTTCCAGAATTAATCCCGCGCGCAGCAGGTCGAGACCGATATTTCGGCCAGAGAGAAATGATTGTGTATTCACGTTCGCACCTTCAGTGATGAATTATTTAAAGGGGAAAGGACCTCACTCAAAATAATGCTAGCATTTCACTCACTCATTTACAGTTCGTTTACCTAATTTAAGAATATCGCTATTGCTTTATAATCAAACCCTGCAACAGCATTAATATTGCGAAAAATAAATGCAGCAGATAAAACGTGACACCCTGATATTATTTGGCATGCACCTGAATGAATCTCCACTCCTTAACCGAATGATTTTCCTGGCATGGTATTATCTAACCCATCCATTAAAGGTCAATTTATTTATAAACATTTCACAATGAAAATATAAAGAAAATGTAATTATAATTTTATCAACAGGAAATCCAGCCCGCCTTACAATACAACCACTAAAAATCACCAACATAATGATTTTAAACAAAATAAGATCTTTATCTTAATTTTTCATTGAAGTAATTTATTTTAAAATCCTTTAGGAGTCTTCTGATGGCACTTCAGCTGCCGTCATATGGCATATATACTCACAATCTTAAATTCTTTCATATCCCGTGACTAAAGGCGCAATCGTCATGAAAGCGAAACTGTTGCACATTGGAATATTTTTCTCATCATGCACAGCAATCAACCCGGCCATATCTGCCACTGGCACTACCAATAATAATTTTATTATTGAAGCTTACGGTGGTTCGAGCACTCAGGGAGCGATGGCGGTCCGGGAAAACGGTAAGGTTCATCCTGTTTTCATAAAAAATAACGAAATAGGCCTTATTAACCAATTCATCAAAGAAAAATACGGCGCGGGTATCTCCGTCGTCAACAAAGGTGCATCTTCATCGCAAGCCATGGACCTTTTAAATGGAAAGTATTTCTATAAAAACAATAAAAGCTGGCGTGAAGAAATGAAAAAATCCCCTGCCAGGATCATTTTGCTGAATTTTGCGACTAACGATGCGCGCCATTTTCATTTTCGGGATATTGAGCCGGATTATCGTGTCAGCCCGGATAAATACACTACGGTAATGACGCAACTCGTGAATATTGCTCGCGAAGCAGGAAAAGAAGTGATCCTTCAGGAACCACATCCTATTTGCGGCGGCGGTGAGAAATGGCATATCGCGCCTTATGTCAGCAAACTTGATGCCGTGGCACGCGCGGAATCCGTGCCGCTGGTCAGGCAGTATCAACGTATTTTGCAGATGAAAGACTGGCAATCGTTACTGTCACCTGACTGTATTCACCCCTCAGAGGAGCTGTATCGCATCAAGGCCCAGGAAACGTTCTCGGTGCTGGTGGCAAATTATGGTCCTGAGTTAGCGGCCGCCGGACGACGACATAACGCTGATAACGAGCAGACGGCTAAACGTTAATCTGGCTGTGCGGAGCGCGATTTACCTCATGTCCGAATGGCTGCATTTCTGGTATACATACTGCTCCGATTAGTGGTGGAGCAGACAGTAAAACTATGGCGCAGGATCTTCTGAAAGATGTGGTGTACAAACGAATCAAGGACATGATCGTTAATGGCTCGCTGCCAATGGGCGGAAAGCTTTCAGAGTCAGCCCTCGCCACCCGTTTAGCGGCAAGCAAAGCCCCGGTCCGTGATGCCTTGCGGCGCTTGCAGAGCGAAGGTCTGGTGCAGATCAAACCAAAGAGCGGCACCTTTGTGTTTAGCCTTAACGATCTGGAATTTAAGGATCTGCTGGAATTTCGCTTTTATGTCGAATCCAAAGCGATGGAGCTGGCGCTGAAAAAGAATCCGAAGCAGCTGGTGCAGGAGATTTCGGCGATACTCGATAACATGGAGTTCTGCATTAACAACGGCTCCACTGTGGAATACATCCGGCTGGATAACCTGTTCCATCAGGCGCTGTTTACCTGGTGCCAGAACCCCTATCTGGAGCAAGCCTACACGCTGATTTCATCGCGCATGGCGACCATCCGTAACTATCTCGGCAGCAATGATGAGCATATGCATCGCTCATGGAATCAGCACGTCACCATTGTGACCGCGCTACGCAACAACGATTACGACAGTGCGCTGGTGGCTTTACAGGGCCATATCCTGCCGGAATTTGGTGCCTACTGGGGTTTGCTCTAATCCCGTCGTCGCCGGGTCATCGCCCGGCGTCTCCCCCTTTCCCTTTACCCTCCCCGAACAATCTCCCTTGTCATCTCTGGGTTATTATTGTTATGTTATAACATATCAATACGTAATTCAGAGGAAATGCTATGCCGCTCGATTCAGATTCACGTCTCCCCGTTACCGTTCTTTCTGGTTTTCTTGGCGCGGGTAAAACCACGCTGCTCAACCATATTCTCAATAACCGGGAAGGCCGCCGTGTAGCGGTGATCGTCAATGATATGTCGGAAGTGAACATTGATGCTGCGCTGGTGCGAGACGGTGGTGCGGAGCTGTCGCGCACCGATGAGAAGCTGGTGGAAATGAGTAATGGCTGCATATGCTGCACGCTGCGTGAAGATTTGCTGCTGGAAGTGAAACGTCTGGCCCAGGAAGGCCGTTTCGACCAGCTGGTGATCGAATCCACCGGAATTTCTGAGCCGCTGCCGGTGGCAGAAACCTTCACCTTTGAGGATGAAGACGGCCAGAGCCTGTCACGTTTTGCCCGGCTCGATACCATGGTCACCGTGGTGGATGGCTTTAATTTCCTGCGCGACTACCGTTCAACCGATTCGCTACAGGCACGAGGCGAGTCGCTGGGTGAGGCCGATGAAAGGTCGGTCGTCGATTTGCTGGTCGATCAGATTGAGTTTTGTGATGTACTGGTGGTGAATAAAACCGATTTGATTGATGCAGAGGATCAGCAAACACTACACGCGATGTTGCGATCCCTTAACCCTCGCGCGCACATGGTGTTTTCCCGCTTTGGTCAGGTGCCGCTGAGTGAGGTGCTGGAAACGGGTCGCTTTGATTTTGATGCCGCCTCTCAGGCTCCCGGCTGGTTAAAGGAATTACGCGGCGAACATCAGCCCGAAACCGAAGAATACGGTATCCGCAGTTTTGTTTATCGCGCTCGCCGCCCATTCCATCCGCAACGCTTCTGGCATGCCGTGAATCACCAGCTGGAGGGCGTGATCCGCTCGAAAGGTTATTTCTGGCTCGCCAGCCGCCCGGAATACGCGGCGATGTGGTCACAGGCCGGAGCCGTGGCGCGTCAGGGATATGCCGGACACTGGTGGGCCAGTATCCCGCGTGAACGCTGGCCGCAGGATACCGAATCGCTGGCATTTATTGCCCAACAGTGGCAGGAAGGTATCGGCGATGCACGCCAGGAACTGGTGTTCATCGGTATTGAGATGGATGAAGACCAGGTACGGAGCGCACTGGATCACGCCCTGCTGACGCCAGCCGAGATGGCCGCAGGTCCGGCAAGCTGGGTGAAATTGCCCGATCCGGTACCGGAATGGTTTGAGCGTGATGCGGTGGACGCATAAAGGTACAGAAAGCAACAATTGGCTACGTCTTTCTGCTCATGTCAGGAGTATGCTGAATGACGAAAATTACCCTTACAGGAGAAGACGTTATGCCAGAAGTTGTCGTTTATGCTGCGGAAGGCCGCTCTGTTGAACAGAAAAAGAAACTGCTGAAAGCCATCACCACTGCCGTGTCGGAATCTTTTGAGATCGACAAGAATGCGGTGGTGGTATCGATTGTGGAAACCCCGTTGCAGAACAAATCGAAGGGCGGCATCCCCTTTGACGAGCGCTAACTGACGCTGAACTGCCTGTCCGTTACCTGAAACGGGCAGGCATTTTGTTGTGTCAGATTCTGGCCGCATCCCACAGTTTCATCATCTGCGTGATGGCACGTTCCGTTTCCGCGAGCGGCACATCATCGCGCGCCAGCGTTGATATCCCCAGCAGGAAGCTATTGAAACTTACCGCCAGCGCCAGCGTCGCCTCATCATCCCTCAGTTCACCCGCACGAATGCCGCGCTGAAAACAATTTTTTATCCCTTCATGGGTACGCCGCCGTGAATCCTTCAGCGGTTGCAGCAGATGACGGTTTTCCTCCGAACATGAGGACATCACGCCCAATGCCACCATGCAACCGCGCGGATGACTGGGTTCATACTGCATCCGGGCGGAGTTAAACAACGCCATTTCCAGTGCCTGACGCGGCGGTAATGCCGCATCCCACAATGACTCCGTGACCTGCGCATGCGTGCGCAGATAGCAACCCACCGCTTCCTGAAAAAGCGCCTCTTTGGAACCAAAGGCCGCATAAAAACTTGGCGCAGTAATCCCCTTGCCAATTGCTGCCTTGAGCTGGGCGAGCGAGGTGGACTCGTAACCATTTTCCCAGAATAGGTGCATGGCATGAATCACCGCTTCGTCCCGGTCAAACTGTCTTGGTCGGCCTGTTCTCATCTTCTCTCCTCCACTACATACATACTAATCGATACATAACTCATTGACAATCGCAGCAACCCCACTTCAATATATATATACCGATCGATATATTAATTAATAACCGCTAAGGCTATATTTATGAAGAAAAACCATCGGGCTGAACCGGCCCAGCACCTGCCCATCCTTGCCCTGCTGGCACTGGCCATGACGGGTTTTATCTGCATTCTGACCGAAACGATTCCCGCCGGGCTGCTGCCGGAGATAAGCGCCGGACTGCATATTTCCCCTTCACTCGCCGGACAGATGGTTACCGCTTACGCAGCCGGTTCATTGCTGGCAGCCATCCCGCTGACCATCATCACCCGCACCTGGTCACGTCGCCTGGTGTTGCTCAGCACGGTGGGTGGGTTTCTGCTTTTCAATTCGCTGACAGCCATCTCTGGCAACATTGCGGTGATCATGACGGCCCGCTTCCTTGCCGGGGCATCCGCCGGACTCGCCTGGAGCCTGCTCGCAGGTTATGCACGAAAAATGGTGGTGCCATCGTTGCAGGGACGGGCGTTAGCGCTGGCGATGGTCGGCACGCCGATTGCGCTGTCTTTAGGCGTACCGGCGGGCACCTGGATGGGAGCGTTTTTGGGATGGCGTCTGACGTTTGCGGTGATGTCGGGGTTATCTGTGCTGCTGATGGGCTGGATCCTGCTGGCAGTGCCGGATTATCCGGGCAGCTCGGCAGCGCAAAAAATGCGTATCGGTGCGGTGTTGTTGATTCCGGGTGTTCGTTCGGTGCTCGGGGTCGTTCTCACCTGGATGCTGGCGCACAACATTCTTTATACCTACATCGCCCCGTTTATTACGCCTGCGGGGTTAGCCCCAAGAGTTGACGTAGTCTTGCTGATATTTGGCCTGGCGGCGCTGGGCGGGATTTATATCACGGGACGGATTATCGATAGCCACCTGCGCAACGCCGTGTTGCTGTCTCTGGCGGTATTTGCCGCTGTGGCGTTGGTGTTTGCCATCGGTGCCGCATCTCCGGCGGTGATGTTGGTCGGGATCGGCGTCTGGGGACTGACATTTGGCGGTGCGGCTACTTTGTTGCAGACGGCACTGGCAGACGCCGCAGGGGAACATGCTGATGTCGCACTTTCCATGAACGTGGTGACCTGGAACGGCGCTATCGCGCTGGGTGGCCTGGTGGGGGGATTATTGCTGAAACATGTCGGGAGCCAATCCTTTCCCTGGGCGTTGATCGTTTTATTGCTGGCGGCGTTTACCATCGCGTTGCGCGCCGGAAATCATGGTTTCCCGGCAGCCCGCAGAGAGTTGACAACCAGCCAGTGATTTAACGGTCAATAATCGTAACGGTATAAACCCGATGAATTAACCTGGGTCCAGATTTAAAGACTGGCATATTATGTGTCATCATGGCCGGACCGCCTATTTCAACGTTCCGGCCATGCTCGCTTAATATTCAGCGATTTGCTTTACACATCAGGATTTAAAACCAGGTTTATTGTTGGCGGCACGCCATGCTTTTATTTCATCCACAACACCTTTTGGTGTGATGTGTTTATCCTTGTTATAAAAAATAAGATCAGAACCATCCGGATGTTCAGATAAAGAACAGACAAGGTCAACTAACTCATCCTGATAGCTTTCTTCACCTTTTCCTTCATAAATTTCCTCCAGAAGGTTGGTAAATTCTTTTTCCGTATAATCTTCAAACTTTTCCTTACGTTCCATTTGAACTCCTCATTGACCTTTATGAATTTCGACATGGTTTCTGGGTGTGACTACACGAATATTATCTACGTTGTAGACCTCCCCGCCTTCTGAAATCAGTTCAACGTGATGTAGATCGTGTGTGACACGTTTGCCAGCATTTTCCCCATTTCTTACTCGGGGAGAGGAACCATTTTTCATTCGACCTTGCATAAAATCAGAAAACTGCGCCGCCAGTTCCGGATCCGCCGCCACCTCCTGCCAAAACGCCTTACGAAACGCGTCGAAACTGCTAAATTCACGGTCGCGCAGCCGATCAGCGATGCGGGTCGGTACAGGTGAGCCTAAGCCCTCACTTGCCCCGGCTAACCACGTTCCCTCCACATCAGCTCCGGTACCAGTGACTTTTCCCGGCAAATCCCGACCACTTTGCAGCATGACGTAAGCCGGGGCCAGCCCGGAATCCGCCGGGAAGATAAGTATAGCGTCGCGGAAATCCAGATCATCGGCTTGTGGGAAACTCTCCACCGACGGGCTGATCACGCCGGGAGCGGTATTGCCGGTATTATCTGGCACCGCTTCGTTGTGCGCGGGTGTAGCCAGTGGCGGCAGCCCCTGATATCCCGGAGCACCTTCTGGCGAGACCAGAATGGTTCGCGAAGGCAGTCCACTCTCCGCCGGAATTGTGACGCTATACAACCCTGTCACCGCATCCATCGTCGCGCTCAATACCCGTACCCGGCTGGGATTTATTGTGCGTACCAGGTAGGTTTTTAGCAGTCCGTCGCTGAAGTAGACGCGGCCGCGTACCGACATTTCAACCGAGCCGTCATCCGCCGCCGCAGCCAGCAACTCATGCTCATCAGGCAGGTTGATGGCTTCACCGGGCATTGCCGAAAGGAACATATTGATATCATCACGACCAGGCACCTGGTCGCTGCCCTCACCCGCCCCCGGAATATAAGTGACAGCGGCAATCATTGCACCAACACCACTCCCGGCCAAAATAGTGCCGAGTAAATCAGCAAGGACGGTACGGACAGTGCCCCATGCAGCGGCAGCGGCTGCTTCACCCAGCGCGTAACCACCCAGTCCCGTCTCGGCAAACGTGAGCGGAGCAGTAATAGCTGCGGCGGTAGGAAACCCAGCAAAACCAAAAACATTCGGTTCTTCGAGTTTTGAACGAGCAGCTTCAAGCGCTGCCTCAGCCTCAGCTTGTGCCTGCGCCTCCGCTTCGGCTTTGGCCCGTTCAGCCGCCTCGCGTTCAGCCTGAACACGCGCTTCTTCGGCTGCCTGCCGGGCGAGTTCTGCCTGCCGCTTAGCTTCCGCATCAGCCTGCGCCTGTTGCAAACGTCCCTGCGCATCCTGCAACGCCTGATTAGCGTTATTGAGCGTTGCCGTCTGGTTTGCAACATCCTGACTTAACGCGTTATTTTGTGCCTGTAAGGTATCCACGGCACTTTGCAGCGGCTCCCTTTCATTGAGTCGCGGATCTATCTGCGATTTATGGAACTGATTAGCCCGTGCCGTGTCCCCTGCCTTCATCATGGAGGCCCAGACCTCACGCAATTGGGCAATTTCGCCATTCAGTTGATCCAATCTGGGCTGACGTACGTTGATCTCCGCATTGTTGCTGTTGATCTGTGCATTGTCAGCGCTGATTTGGTTGCTGGCGGCGTTTGCGGTTGCTGATGCGTTATTAACATCCCGCTCGGCAGCTTCAACGGGATGCGCTGCATCCCATTCCGCCTGACGACGCCTTTCCTCCTCTTCGGCCTGCCGTTGTGCTTCAGCCGCAGCGGCGGCTTCTGCTGCTTTACGTGCAGCTTCCGCCTCCATGGCTTTCTTCAGGTTAATCTGCTCCTGAGCCAGTGCCTTAGCCTGCTCCTGACGTGTTGATTCTCCTTTCATCCATTCCTGCCGGCTGGAATTCAGTGGCCGGGAATAGAGACTGACGCTGACGATATCGTCATTACCGTCAACGGACACCATATAGATATAACCATCTACCGCAGCACGATAACCGGAAGGTACTTTTTCCCGTAACATTGGTGCGCAAATTATCATTACTATTGCCGCCGTCATTACCGTCGGACCAGTGGAGATGATCATCACTGACCCAACTCCAGCCACCGGTTATTTGAATGCGTTGTTCACCATTGACCATGACCATTTCGGGTTTGCCTGGGTTATATGACCAATAGCCATAACCTCTGTCACCCGCATTTCCAGAACCGGCATTGCCGCCGCCCGTATTAACACCACCGGTCGGTCCGCGACCTCCGTCACCGAATTGGTTGTTGTGGGTGTTATCAAATCCATTACCCATAAAATATCCTCTTAAATTAAACTTCTCCAAAAGTGAGTTATTCACACATGCAACAATCACATCCGTCACATTGAAATTTCGGATGATGCGTTGCGTTGAACATCATTCGATAGAAAAACAGTCTTCACAATAAGAAAAGATTAAAATAAGCGATCATTAATATGATTATTATACGGCGGATATTTAGATAACAAAAAAATATCATGGGTTAATCTCATTATCAAAGGCGACACGAAAAATAATCAGGTGACTAGTCTGTCCAATTAATTAGCGGATGTCGTAAGTTTTATCGGATGCACATCACAAATAATGTCAATGCTTTGACATCATCAACACATAAAATAAGTAAATTATTAGAGGGGTGAACAATTGCACATCAGGCCGGGAGATCGTACTTTACACAGCGGGACAAATGTGCGTCCGCTAAAGGAGAAAAGTGTGTTTATAATCATTGATGATTTTTGCAAATCAATTTACTTAAAAAATAAGGAGTTACCAATGACAAAGATGGAGTTCTCTTATTATTATCTGCTTGCTCAACACAAAGGAAGAATAGTCCCTGCCGACCTTGTTATCGAACACATCTGGCCCGGCAGAGAAGCGGTAACATCGCAGAACAATCTTTCCCAACTTACCTTCAAAGTGAAAAAGAAAATACTCGAAGCAGATGGAGAAGTGATATTAAGATCATCACTTAAAGAAGGATGTATGCTTTCACATAGCAGACGGACGCTAACATTGTTCATTAAATCCAGATTGATGTCCAGGATATGCAGGTTAGCTATTTTAAAAAAGATGCATTAACGGAATGAACTGTTACATTAGTCACCACAATATAAAAAGAACATTAAGATAGTCATTTCATTACACCAGGGAAGTCACTCAACAAACCTCATTATCAAGACATTAAAAATTTAACTCCCTTGAAGTGATTAAAATTAAAAATAAATAATTCGTTACTAATGCCACCCACACCTATCATTTTCACTCCTGTTATTCTGAATACGCTAGCAAGGCATAATATGAAACCAACCTTATTTTTAACGATTGCTGCATCGATGATATCCCTTATCGGAGGTTGCCAAAACAACTCCCCGATTTACGGGAATTATTCTTCAGAAGTCTGCCTGCAAATTGGGCAGAATCATGATTCAAGCTGCTCAAACTCAGGCGATAAATGGAAAGATAAATCCACGGATGAATTACCGGCGGTGAGTGATAATCATGGCCCTTAATGGTTCATGGTAAATAAAACTTCAGGTGCGGCTCGTTTGCTCGTCAGATAACACCGCACCCATCCACAACCGAAACGACGCCGAAACAGCGCAAATCCGCTTCGCAGCCATCGAATTTTCAGTATCATAGCCCGATCTGCGGTTTTCTGGATTGCGTATGACCAATCAACACACTTCCCTGTTTGCCCGGCTTACATCCATCCTGGCGGATGAGAGCCGAACCCCCCTGTACAAGCGCTTTGCTTCCGCGATTAAAGATGCCGTGCGCGAAGGCGTACTGGTCCATGAGGAGATCCTGCCGGGTGAGCGCGAGTTCAGCCAGTCGCTGGGGATCTCGCGCATTACGGTTCGTAAAGCAATGGATGAGCTGGAAAAAGAGGGCGTGGTGTTTCGCTCACGCGGTTATGGCACGCAAATTTGCAGCCAGTTTGAGTATTCACTCAAAGAACCGAAGGGACTTTCGCAGCAGGCGGTGTTGCGTGGCAAAAAGCCCGATACCGTGTGGATCAACAAAAGCAAAATTCGTTGCACCGCCGAGATTGCAGAGAAACTGGGCCTGAGCAGCGGCAGCGATGTCTGGCAGCTGAAACGCATTCGCTATGTCGACCAACAGGCGGTGTCCGTGGAGGAGTCGTGGGTATCAACCCAGTTGATTGCCGATGCGGATGATATCGGCATCTCGCTGTACGATTACTTTCGCGAGCAGCAAATTCTGCCGGTAAAATCGCAGAGCCGCGTCAGCGCACGTATGCCGGATGAAGCGTTGCAACAGCAAATCGCCCTGCCCGCCAATGTGCCGGTGCTGGTGATTAAGCAGCTGGCACTCGACGCGCAAGGCAATCCGCTGGAGTACAGCATCAGCTACTGCCGTAGCGATATGTACGTGTTTATTGCTGAGTAAGCCGCTGGTGCCAGTAAGTCGTCAGCGTCGCCAGGTCCGGTGCACAATCACCGCCGCGCTGCGATACCACATAAGACGCCACTGCATTGCCGAGCGCAACGCTGTCAGCCAGTGACCAGCCGGAAGCCAGTCCGGCCAGTAAACCGCCAGCATGGCTGTCGCCTGCACCAATGGTGTCCACTACGTGGGTGACCAGTGCCGGAACCCAGCCCTGCGTCACGCCATCGCTGTAGCCCGCGCCGTCGCTGTCGAGCCGCACCACCATCGCGCCACCAAACCGTTGCTGCCAGCGCGTCAGCAGGCTGTGCGCATCGAAGGTTTCCGTTGCGCCAAGACGCTCCTGCCACAGCAGTTCCGCCTCCTGCCTGTTCACTGTAATCAGTGGTTTCAACGCTATGATGCGCGCAAAATCGGCATCCGCGATATCCGCCAGCCGCGGACCAAAATCCACCAGCAGCTGATAAGGTAGCGCCTGGCGTTCCAGCCAACTGATCAACACCTCGCCACTTTTACTGGTCAGCTGGTAGCCCGACAGATAGATCCAGCGATGCTCCGGTTGTGGTAAGGCATCGAGCAGCACCGCATCCCACTGATTTTCTACGCCGCTCACCGAAAGAAAGGTCCGTTCCCCGTCCGGTTCCACCAGCGCCAGGCACCAGCCGTTATCACCGGACGCGGTTTCCAGCACGCTTTCGATGCCATATTCTGCCAGCTTCTGGCGCACAATCCCGGCCCAGATCCCCTTCCCCAGCGGCAAGGCATTGAGCGACGGAATGCCGAGCCGATGTAAGGCAATCGCCACGTTAAGGGCACAACCACCCACATTGACACCCTGCTGCTGCAACTCAATATCGCTGCCACGATGCGGCAGCGAATAAGCATCGGCAATCACGTCAACCACCGCCGCCCCGATGACGCAGACCGGCAGACGCGCTGTCAACCGCGTGAGGCAATCAGGCGTCAGCATAGGCGGCCTCACGCTGCTGACGGAAGCGACTGAACGCGCTGCTGTAGCGGGTGAAATCCAACTTGTTGGCCGCATCCAGCTCGGCTTTTAATGCCGGATCGATCGCCTCAATCCCCTGCAATGCCCCACAAATCGCCACCGCCATCGCACCAATGGTGTCGGTATCACCGCCCAGATTGGCGCAGAGAATGGCGCAACGGTTGGGATCGCAGGCGGCCAGTTCCACCATTGCAATGGCGGCTGGCACCGATTCGATGGTGCTGGTACCGGTACCGACCAGATCGTAAATCTGCTGCAAGGTGGATTCGATACCCCTGCCCTGCGCCACCACCTGCAACGCCAGCTCAATACGCGCGGCGATGGAGGCGCTGAAGGTGGTCACGCGCTTCTCCTGGGCTGCGCGGGCAATGGACGGCAACTCATCGCGAATAGTTGCCCAACTCGCACCATCAACCGCACGCGAGACGGCCCAGGCAATCGCCGTGGCACCGGCAATCGCTACATCGGATTTGTGCGTGGGGCTGGAAGCCAGCGCCACCGCATCAATAAAGCCTGCCAGATCACGCGCCGGTAACAGACACCCCAGCGGCGAAACGCGCATCGCCGCACCGTTGGTCATGCCGTTATTTTCCAGCTGCGTCACGGGTGTCCCGGCTTTCAACGCATTGAGCGCGATTTTCGACGTCGGCCCCAGCACATTTTTATTGAAGGCATCGAACGCTTCCGCCCAGCGCAAAATATTGGCACCGATGGTTTCCGCATTGATGTCACCATCGTGGGTCATGATGGCGTCAGCCAGCGCCAGCGCCATTGAGGTGTCGTCGGTAAAGGCCGCCCGGCCAAAATAGCAGGCGGCATTATTTTCAGCCGGACCGGGCAGAAAGCGATCGATCCAGCCAAAATGCTGTTTCACGCGGCTGCGCGGCCAGAGTTCTGACGGCATCCCCATCGCATCGCCCAGTGCCTGACCATAAAAGGCGCCCAAAATCCGTTTTTCCTGGTGTGTCATTGTCATCTTCACTTCTCTTATTTATGGCTTTCAGCGGCTGCTGAAGTCTCAAAAGCGGTTAATTCTTCACTGCGTTTTTTGCCATCGCGGAACAGCGTGATAAAGGCGAGGGTGATAATCACAATCATCACACTACCGAACATCCACATCCCGGCCCAGTTAAAGGTCAGGCCATTTTGCGGTTTGTCGTAAGCAAACATCTCCTGCATCAGATAGCCCCCGAGGCGGTAACCCAGCAGGCTGCCGATGCCCTGACAGGCCAGCGTGATCAACCCCTGTGCCGCGTTGCGCATCGCCACCGGCGCTTTCTTATCCACGTAAATGTAGGCGGTGATGAAGTAGAAGTCATAGCTGACGCCGTGCAACAGGATGCCCATAAACAGCAGGCCGAAAGTCAGCAGGTTCTGATCGCCGCCAAACACAAAGAACACATAGCGTAACGCAGCGGTCACCAGCCCCAGCAGCAGCACTTTGCCGATGCCGAAACGTTTGATAAAGAACGGCAGCGCCAGCAGGAAAAAGATTTCCGATACCTGGCCGAGCGTCATCCAACCGGTTGCGTGTGGCAATCCCACTTCTGTCAGGTAGCCTTCGGCAAAGATGTAATAGAACGCCAGCGGCATGCTGAACAGAAACGAACAAACGAAGAAAACAAGGAAACTACGATCTTTCAGCAGATGCAGCGCATCAAGACCGAGCGCCACGCGCAGGCTGAACTTACCGGTACTTTTGGGTTCGGTGGCAGGCAGCATCAACGCGAAGATACCCAGCACCAGCGAGCTGGCGGCGGTGATCAACAATGGCACGTTGCTCGCGGAGATATCGCCAAAGCCCAGCAGCGGGGGCAGGAAACCACAGGCGATGCCGGACGCGATCCAGCCAATGGTCCCCATCACACGCACGCGTGGGTAGTCACGCTCCACATCGCCGACATGGGAGAAGGCAATGCTGTTGGTTAAAGCGATGGTGGGCATATAAGTCAGCGCGTAAAGCAGCAGCAGCGGAAAGAAGCTACCGAAGTGGGTCTGCTGCGCGGCGAAGAACATCAGGATCGCCCCGACGATCATCAGCAGCGCCAGCACCTTCTGCGCCTGGAAGAAGCGGTCGGCCAGTGAGCCAACCAGGATCGGTGACAGAATGGCGGCGATGGAGGTGCAGGCATAGCACCAGGCGATCTCCATCGGCGTAAAACCGTTTTTGCTAAGAAAGGCCCAGAGCGGCACAAACCATGCCCCCCAGATAAACCATTCAAGGAACATCATGAACGACAGTTTTGGCATTGTATTTTTCATCGAACTCACTCCCCGGTGTTGGTAGAACCAATCTAACACCAGTAACAATACCTTTATAATACCATTAGCTGATAGTTTGACCTAACCCACATAATTTTAACCGATGGTTAACAGACAAAAACGCGCGATAAATCGCGCCGCTACGGGCCAGTGCGTACCGGTAGCGGCGCGATTTATCGCGCAGGTTTTAGCAGGGAAGAAAATTAACGGTTAACCAGTTTCGCCGGTAAAGCGATAACCAGCAGGCAACTCAGCAACAGACAAGCCGCAAAGAACCACAGCGCGCCGTTGCCGCTGCCGGTGAGATCCAGCGCAATTCCCATCACCGAGTTACTGACCAGCCCGGCAATGTTGGCGATAGAACAGGCCAGCGCGAACCCTGCCGCGGCCGCCGTGCCTTTCAGGAAGGTGGCAGGCAAGCTGAAGAATACCGGCACGGCACCAATGATCATCGCCTGCGCGACAGAGAACAGCAGCACCGTCATCATCACGTTATGGGAGAAAAAGGTACTGACTCCCATCGCCGCTGCACCAACAATAAACGGCACGATGATATGCCAGCGACGTTCACGCATGCGGTCCGAACTGCCGCCAATCGCCAGCATACCGATCAGCGCCGCCAGGCTGGGGATCGCCGTCAGATAGCCAATGGTGGCGATATCAGTGGTTCCGGCGTTTTTAATAAAGGTCGGCATCCAGAAGCCCATCGCATAAGCACTCAGCAGAATGGAGAAATCGATACCCCCCAGCATCACCACGCGGATATTCAGCAGGCCATCGCGCAGACGATGTTTCACCCCTTTCGCTTCGCCTTCGTCAGCCGCCAGCTCACGTTGCACCGCCTGTTTTTCATCTTCACTGAGCCAGCTGGCGCTTTCCACGCTGTTCGGCAACAGCCAGAAGGTCATCACGCCCAGAAGCACGCTCGGAATGCCCTCCAGCAGGAACAACCACTGCCAGCCGCGCAGGCCGTAAACCTCATGAAAATTGCCCATGATCCAGCCGGAAAGCGGCCCGCCAATTAAACTGGAGAGCGGCAGGCCAATCATAAACAGCGCGATGATGCGGCTGCGACGCCACGAGGGGAACCATTTAGTCAGATAGAACAACACACCCGGCAGGAAACCGGCTTCTGCCGCGCCAAGTAAGAAGCGGACAATGTAGAACTGCATCGGCGTCTGCACCAGCAGTGTCGCGGTGGAGAGTAAACCCCAGGTGATCATGATGCGCGCAATCCAGATCTTCGCGCCGACACGTTGTAAAATCAGGTTGCTCGGCACTTCGAACAGAATGTATCCGACAAAAAACAGCCCGGCACCCAGGCCAAACGCGGTTTCGCTCAGCGACAGATCGCTCGCCATTTGCAGCTTCGCCAGGCCGATATTAATACGGTCCAGATACGCCGCCAGATAACATAAACAGAGAAAAGGAATCAGTTTCCAGGTGATCTTGCGGTAAATCGCGGCAGTGTCCTCGGCTGCCAGCACAGCAGGACGGGTTGTAGCAACAGTCATGATTTTCTCCGGGCGCAATAAACCCTGATGGGCATGTTGTTATGCGTTTCGCTTACCAGCGAAACCTGTTCTTTGTGCGCACTCCGTGCAGGTGAATAAGCGCCCTTAACGGGCGCTGAACTGTCCGAGATACTCCAGCGTGGTGGCTTTGGACACCACATCGCCGTACTTACTGTCGATGTCAAACAGGTTGGCTTCGTGTGGAGCCGCGTGGCGATCGCCGACGCATTCACGTACCACCATGGCACGAAAGCCGTATTGCAGAGCGTCCACGGCGCTGGCGCGCACGCAGCCGCTGGTGGAACAACCCGCGATGATCAGGGTATCGATGCCTTCCGTCACCAGCAGCGATGCCAGTGCAGTGCCAAAGAAAGCGCTGGCATATTGCTTGGTGATCACCACTTCTTCCGGCAACGGCAGCACTTCCGGGCAGAATGCGGCCAGTGGATTGCCTTCCACCATGTCACGCATCACCGGGGCTTTCTGTACCCAGATACCGCCGTCACGCTGGTGCTGTGGGTGATAACGAATCTGGGTGTGGATCACCGGAATACCGTAACGGCGCGCCGTCGCCAGCAGTGCTTCTGATTCGCGTACCGCCTCCACCACGCCCGGCGCATACAACGGCGCGCCCTCGGTGGTGTAGCCTTGCAGAAAATCGATCATCAGCAGAGCGGGACGCTTACCAAAACCGATACGGTTGCCCCAGACACCGGCGTAATTGTCACTGGCGCTTTGTGTCATCACGTTTCTCCTTACCAGGCTCCGGACAGCAACGCACCGGCTCCGGGGACAACCGGCTCCAGCTCCAGCGCCTTGAGCATCGCGTAGGTGGTGGCGATCGCGGCGGTGATCACCGGTTTACCGGTTTGCGCTTCAACTTTGGCGACCGCTGGCAGGGAAGGCATTTGTACACAGGCCGACAGCACCACCACATCCACATCATCAAGCGGCATATCAGCAACAATGCCCGGCAGATTGCTGGGATCGTGACGGGCGACCGCGAGATTATCGGCAATCTCCAGCGCCCGCCAGACTTTTACCTCAATGCCTTCGCGCTGAATGTAATCCACCACCAGCTCGGTGAGCGGCTTCATATACGGCGCCACCAGCGCGATTTTCTTCGCCCCCATGATGTGCAACGCGTCCACCAGCGCACCGGCGCTGCTAATCACCGGGGCCAGTGCGTCGTTTTCCCGTGTGATCGCGGTCAGGCGCTGCTGTGACTGGCGGTGATAGCCCGGTCCCATCGCCATGATCGCCACCAGACAGGCATAGCCGAGCACATCAACCTGCGCGTCCGACAGTTCCAGTGCGCAACGGTCCGATTCTTTATCCATCGCCGCCAGCTCATCTTTGTTGACGTGTTTCATGCGCATACGGCTGGAGTGGAAAGTAAAACGCTCCGGGCGAATCAGCTGACGCGCCTGTAACATGGCCGGGATTTCCGTTTCCATGGTGATGTTAGAACTCGGCACGATTTGGCCGATACGATATTGACGAGTCATGGCTGGGTCTCCGGTTGCAGGGTGGCGCCAAGGAAAGAACCAAAGGCGGCAAAGAAGCCGGGAAAATCATCCCAGGGGATCATATGTCCAGCCTGCTCCACATGCGCGACGGTAATGGAGGGCAGCAGTTCGCGGATCTCTGCCTCATCTTCCGGCAGGATCACCCCACCCTTGCCTGCCACCATCAGCAGGGTTTGGGCGGGCAACTGGCGGAAATATTGATGGATATCGAGTTGATGGAAATCATCGTAGGCACGTCGAATCGCCGGTTCATAGCAGGTATGCAGCCATTCCGCGCGCAGCTGGCGTTGTTCTTCGCTCCAGCTCGGACAATATTTTTTCATCGCTTCCGCATCCATGCCCTGCTCCGCCTCACGGATCGAATCCTGATACCACGGCCACTGTCCAGGATAAAGACGACGCCCCGGTCCTGATACCGGCGGATCAATCAGCGACAGTGACAGCACGCCATCCGGCTGCTTGACGGCTGCGCGCATAATAAAACGCGCCCCCATCGAATGGCCGACCAGATGGTACTGCGTCAGCCCCAGTGCGCTGGCAAACGCGTTGATGTCATCGGCGCAGCTTTCGGTGCCGTAATCCAGCCCTTCGCCGCTGCTGGATAAACCACGCCCGCGCACATCCAGCACCCAGGTATCAAACTGCTGACCAAACACTTCCGCAACAAAACCCCAGGTAATGGCCGGGCTGGTGATACCCGGCACCAGGATTAGCGTCGGGCCTTTGCCGCCATAGCGCAGGTAGTGCTGGCGAATGCCGTTCGCCTGGACCTGTCCACCACTGACAAAAGTGCTCATCACGCCCCCTCGCTTTTCAACGGCGCGGCGAAGACGTCATAGCCGTAAACCCAGGCGGGATCTTCCTGAGTACGCAGGAAGGTGTTGGCGTTGGAGACAGATTGCACGCGTGAAGCGCGTTCTTTGCGGTTGACTTCATACAGACGGAACGCGGTGCTGTAATCCTCCAGGCCGGTTTCAGTCAGACAGCGCGCCAGCATCGCCGCATCCTCGATGGCCATCGCAGCGCCCTGCGCCATATGTGGTTTCATCGGATGGCAAGCGTCGCCCAGCAACACGATGCGGCCTTCACTCCAGACCGGCAGCGGCTGGCGATTCAGCAACGGCCATTTGGTGACATTTTCACTGCATTCGATCAGCGCCTGCACGACCGGATGGTAATGGCCGAAGGTGTCCAGCATCTCCTGCTGGCTGCTGTCGACAAAGCTGCCCTGGAAATCCCACGCCGGATGCGGCACCCCGGAAACGTAGTAGTACTCGTCGCGTGATTTGGTGGTGTAGTAAACCATCAGGTGACGATCTTCCGACCACCACTTCACGCAATCTTCGAAATTGAGGTTGTATTTGCGCAGCTGTTCACCCCGGATCAGCGCGCGGTGCGCCACCCAGCCGCTGTAGGTCGGCGCTTCTGCGCCCAGCAGATGTTCACGCAGTTTTGAGTTGATGCCATCAGCACCGATCACGATATCGGCACGTTCTTCGCTGCCATCCTGGAAACGCAACACCACATCGCTGCCGCTATCTTCAACGCTGCTGAGGCATTTGCCGAAGTGCACTGAACCCGGTTCCAGGCTGGTCATCTGCATCGCCTGCAAATCACCGCGATGCACGGTGACATAAGCCGCGCCGTACTCTTTGCGGGCATATTCCCCCAGCGGAATACGTGACAGGTATTCCCCGGTTTCGCCGTCGCGGCTGAACCAGAAATCCGGGTGTGATGCCAGATCTTCCAGCTGCTGCTCGATCCCCATACGACGGAACACTTTGAGGACGTTCGGTCCCATGTGGATCCCTGCACCGAGACGCGAAAACGCCGGACTCTGCTCATAAACCTGCACATTGAAGCCCGCTTTCTGTAACAGCGAACCCGCTGCGAGGCCACCAAGACCTGCGCCAACGATGGCGATGCGTTTCATATTGCTCATATTTTCCTCTCAAAACTCACGCTGATTTGAAGGTACACCTGCGGTATCCGTTTCGACTCCGGCTCAAATTATTGAGTGTGTACACTATAATTATTGGCGTTATTTTTTTGTGAATTGCAATGGTTATTGTGGTGAAAACTGCATGTCATGATGTTAATCACAGCATTGGCACTGCGTTAAATAGGCTTTTCTTATGACAAAAAGAAATGCTTGCACTCTTCTTCGCAACACGTCTATAACAAATATATCGAGCGTATTCGCTATAAAAAGATGAAGTTTTAACCATGCGATATGGGGTTATTGCACTGACTCGTAGCGGCGCGATTTATCGCGCAAATCCGACAGCAACTGTGTTGCAAAGCGCGCGATAAATCGCGCCGCTACGGCTGATCAGTACCCGATATCATCTGGCATCTAACCGGAGAGGAACCCACGATGGCTGTAAATCAGAGTCAGTTAGGACAGATGTTTGAACAGGTATTACGTCTGTCGAAAGTCGATGCCACCCAGAGCGTCGCTATTCTGAAAAGTCACTATTCTGATGCACGCACTGTGCAGGCAGCGACCGACGCTGCACTACGATTGGGCGCAAAAGTGTATTGCGTTGAACTGCCGGCGTTTAACCATCCCACGGCGATGGGCAACGACATGACCGCCTACTGCGGCGATACCGCGCTGACCGGAAACATCGCAGCCCAGCGTGCGCTGGAAGCGGCGGACCTGATTGTCGATACCATGATGCTGCTGCACTCGCCGGAGCAGGAACAAATCCTGAAGACCGGGACGCGCATCCTGCTGGCCGTCGAACCACCGGAAGTGTTGGCACGAATGTTGCCAACCGAAGAGGACAAAACGCGTGTGCTGGCTGCGGCGGCGGTGCTGGAGAAAGCGCGCATGATGACGGTGAAATCGCAGGCAGGTAGCGATTTCCGCGCACCGCTGGGGCAGTATCCGACGGTGACAGAATACGGTTATGCCGATGAACCCGGCCGCTGGGACCACTGGCCAAGCGGTTTCCTGTTCACCTGGCCGAATGAAGATCAGGCGGAAGGGGTGCTGGTACTCGAAGTGGGTGACATCCTGCTACCGTTCAAATCCTATGCCCGTGAACGTATCACGCTGGAAATTGAAAAAGGTTTTGTGACGAAGATCCACGGTGGCTTTGAAGCGGAATATCTGCGCGATTACATGAGCTACTTCAACGATCCGGAAGTGTATGGCATTTCGCATATCGGCTGGGGATTGCAGCCACGTGCGCAGTGGACAGCCATGGGACTGCACGACAAAAACGACGGTATGTGTATGGATGCACGCGCATTTTACGGCAACTTCCTGTTCTCCACCGGTCCGAACACCGAAGTGGGCGGCAAACGTAAAACGCCTTGTCATATGGATATCGCCCTGCGCCGTTGCGATATCAAAGTTGACGATCTGCTGGTGGTGGCCGAAGGCGAAGTGGTGGCACCGGAGGCTTCACGCGCGCGTTAATCTTGCGCAGGGAGCGGCTGTCAGCGCAGTAACAATGCATTACACTGCCTGGCAGTATCCGGAAAAAGGACCTTTTTATGTCACACGACCACACTTCCTCAGCGGAAGACAATTACGACTACACCCAACAGGTTGGCCATCTGCTGCGCAAAGTTTACCAGCGTCATGTGGCGATTTTTCAGCAACATGTGGGTGATTCACAGATTACGGCGGTGCAATTTATTACCCTCTGTGCGCTACGCGACCACGGCCCCAGTGCGCAGAATGACCTGGTACGTTACACCGCTGTCGATCAGGCCACCATTCGCGGCGTGGTTGAACGCCTGAAAGCACGCGATTTGGTCAGCCTCGGTCCCGATCCGACTGACAAGCGTAAGGTGATTGTGATGCTGACCGAGCCCGGACAGACGCTGATTCAGCACACCACCGATAACGCAGTTCGTATTACTGAAATGACGTATGGGCAGTTAAACCCCGCCGAACGAGTCGCGCTGGTTTATCTGCTCAGGAAAATGCTGGACGACACGAGCCAGCCATAACCCGGGGCGAGTGAGCCGCCTCGGTAAGGCGGTCAATAATGAAAATGATGGCACAACAGTCTGCCACACCGGTTTCACCTGCAGGTTTACGCTGTTATTCATTGAAGGTTAATGGCGAAGAAAGGGAAGTCACCAGCTACCGCGATACCTCGTTATTACTGGTATTGCGTAATGAATTGTCGCTTAACGGTCCAAAGTATGGCTGCGGCCTCGGCGAATGCGGTGCCTGCACCGTAATGATCGATGGCGTTGCGGCGCGAGCCTGCGTCATTCCGGCGTATGGCGTGCGGCAGCGCGCGGTGACCACCCTTGAAGGGTTGGGTAGCCGTGACGCGCTGCATCCGGTGCAGCAGGCGTTTATTGATGAACAGGCCGCACAATGCGGCTATTGCCTGAATGGCATGATCATGACCACCGCCGCGCTGTTGCGCGATCTCCCCTGCCCCAGTGACCAGCAAATCCGCTCCGCGCTGAGTGGCAACCTGTGCCGCTGCGGCACCCATCAGGAAATCCTCTGTGCGGTGAAGCGTGCGGTACAACTCTGTTTACAGCAGGCGGAGGCGCAGCAATGAGCCATTCCGCAGTACCCACCCAGCAACAGCTGCTGGATGCCGATAATGTGTTGCTGATCGTTGATGAAATCCAGCCTCCGCCCGGTCTGGTGCCAAAAGGACAAACCCCGAGCCTCAAACCGAAAGAACTGGCGCTGTTTCTCGCCATTGATGGTGCGGGTAATGTCTGGGCGTTTAACGGCCATGTCGATCTCGGTACCGGCGTGAAAACGGCGTTGACGCAAATCGTCGCGGAAGAATTGAATCTGCACATGGATCAGGTGCGGATGGTGCTGGGCGATACGCTGCGGGTGCCGAACCAGGGAGCGACCATTGCCAGCGCCACCTTACAAATTTCCGCCGTCCCGCTGCGTAAAGCCGCAGCGGTTGCGCGCCAATGGCTGACCCAGCAGGCTGCGACGCGTTTGCAGGTCACCGTTGATGAATTAACCCTTGATGCCGGGGAGTTTCGCCGGGCAGACGGCACCACCCTGCGCTTTGCAGAACTGGTCAACGGACAGCGCTACCAGTTACCCATTGCTCACGATGTACCGCTCAAACCCGCCAGCGAATACCGGTTAGTGGGCACCAGCTCACAGCGTGTCGATATCCCAGCCAAAGCCACCGGCGAACTGACCTGGGTGCATGATATGCGCCTGCCGGGGATGTTACATGGCCGGGTGATCCGTCCGCCCTATGCCGGTTATGACACCGGGCAATTTGTCGGGACGTCGCTGCTGAGCATTGATGAAAACTCCATTGCCCATCTCGACGGTATCGTCAAAGTGGTGCAAATCGCCGACTTTGTGGGCGTGGTGGCGGAACGCGAAGATCAGGCCATCGCGGCGATGGAAAGCCTGAAAATTCGCTGGAAGCCCTGGGAGCATATGCTGCCGGATATGCGTGACGTCGAGAAAGCGATTCGCGACAACCCCCGCACCTCGCGTGTGGTACACGATACCGGCGAGGTTGATACGGCGCTGGAAAACGTGGCGCAGCGCTTTACCCGCAACTATGTCTGGCCGTATCAGTTACATGGCTCGATTGGCCCTTCCTGTGCGGTCGCCGCTTATGATGAGGTGGGTCTACAGGTCTGGAGTGGTACCCAGAACCCGCATTTGCTGCGTGCTGACCTCGCCTGGCTGTTTGAAATTCCGGAAAGCGATATTGAGGTGAACCGCATGGAAGCGGCCGGTTGTTATGGTCGCAACTGCGCGGATGATGTGGCCGCGGACGCTGCACTGCTTTCCCGTGCGGTCGGTAAGCCGGTGCGCGTGCAGCTGACGCGCGCGCAGGAACACGTCTGGGAGCCGAAAGGCACCGCCCAGTTAATGGATGTCGATGGCGGCCTCGATGCGGCTGGCAACCCTCAGGTGTACGATTTCACCACCTCCTACCCTTCCAACGGCGCGCCAACCCTGGCTTTGTTACTGACCGGACGCGTTGACCCGGTAGCGCTGGCCTACGAGATGGGCGATCGTACTTCTATCCCGCCCTACGACTTTCCACATATGCGCGTCACCATCGAAGATATGGCCCCGATTGTGCGCGCGTCATGGATGCGTGGCGTGTCGGCTTTGCCGAATACTTTTGCCCACGAATCCTATATGGACGAACTGGCGCACGCGGCAGGCGTCGATCCCGTCGAGTACCGACTGCGTTATATCCAGGACGAACGCGCCGCAGAATTGATCCGCTCCACCGCCGACCGCGCGGGCTGGACGCCACGTACCGAACCGATGCAAAGCACCAGCGAATCCGGCGTGTTACGCGGGCGCGGCTTCGCTTATGCGCGCTATATCCACAGCAAATTTCCCGGCTTTGGTGCCGCCTGGGCCGCCTGGGTGGCGGACGTTGCTATCGATAAGCAGAGCGGTGAAATTGCCGTGACGCGCATTACCGTTGGCCACGATGCGGGCATGATGGTCAATCCTGCTGGGGTGAAACACCAGATCCACGGCAACGTTATCCAGTCCACCAGCCGCGTGCTGAAAGAACAGGTGACGATTGAAAGCAATATGATCGCCAGCCAGGAATGGGGCGGCTATCCGATCCTGACCTTTCCGGAAGTGCCGGATATTGATGTGATGATGATGCCGCGCCCGTATGAGCCACCGCTCGGAGCCGGGGAATCCGCCTCGGTTCCCAGCGCGGCAGCCATTGCCAATGCGGTGTTTGACGCGACCGGCATCCGCTTTCGCGAGTTACCCATCACCTCGGACAAACTACGCCAGGCACTGAACGGACCGGATCCGCAACCCGAGCCAGCATTGCCCGCGCCGCCACGCAAAAAATCCACCCGCCGCCGTAAATGGGCCTTTGGCGGTGCCGCAGGGTTACTCGGTGCTGCGATCGGCATCGCCACCAATGCGCTGCCCTGGCGCGCGGCTATCGCCCCGGTCACCCCGCCGCAGGCGGGTAGCTGGTCAATGGAGATGCTGGAACGTGGTCGCCAGGTGGCTGCAGCCGGTGATTGCGCGGTGTGCCACACCACCGAGGGTGGAGCGACCAACGCCGGTGGACTGAAGATGGATACGCCGTTTGGTGCCCTCTACTCCACCAATATCACCCCGGATAAGAAAACGGGCATTGGTAGCTGGTCGTTTACTGCCTTCGATCGCGCCATGCGCCAGGGTATCAGCCGCGACGGTCATCATCTCTATCCAGCGTTTCCCTACACCTCGTTTCGCCAGCTAAACGAAGAGGATATGCAGGCGTTGTATGCGTACCTGATGTCGCAGCCTGCGGTTGAACAGACACCACCGGCCAATGACATGCGTTTTCCGTTCAATATGCGTTTCCTGATGGCGGGCTGGAATACGTTGTATCTGCGCAGTGGTGAATATCAGAACGATCCGGCCAAAAGCGCCGAATGGAATCGCGGAGCGTATCTGGTCAACGGGGCCGGTCACTGTGGTGCCTGCCACTCCCCACGCAACCTGATGGGGGCGGAAAAATCCGGCGAACAGTTCCTGGCGGGAGGCTGGGTTGACGGCTGGGAAGCACCGGCCCTGAATCAGCTCAGCAAAGCGCCGCAGCCCTGGACGGCGGAGTCGCTCTACAATTATCTGCGTACTGGCTACGACGATAAGCATGGCGTGGCTGCCGGGCCGATGGCTCCGGTGGTAAGCCATCTCGCTACGCTGCCGGAAGCGGATGTGCGGGCGATGGCGAGTTATCTGGCGGATATTAATGGTCAGGCGGCGATACCTGAAGCGGTGCCACAGCCAGCGTTCAAACCTGCATGGAACACGGCCGCCGGGGAACGCCTGTTCAAAGGCGCATGTCAGGCCTGCCACAGCGCCAGTGACGGCGGACCGAAGCTGTTTGGCGTCAGCCCTGCCATGGCAAACAGCAGCAGCCTGACCAGCGCGACACCGGATAACCTGTTACAGGTGGTGCTGCACGGCATCGACAAACCCGCCACCGATGAGTTGGGCTATATGCCGGGCTTTGCTGCCAGTCTGTCGGATAAACAAGTGGCGGATATCGCCGCCTGGCTGCGCCAGCGTTATGCCCCGGACCAGCCCGCCTGGACTGACTTAACGGAAAAAGTGGCGCAGGTACGCGCGAATCCCAGCAGCCACTAACGCGGAGGAAAACTATGTTGTCACTCGATCAACGCGTTATCGACCAGGCGCTGCTGTGGTTGCAACAGGGGAAGACCATCTGGCTATGCACCGTGCTGCATAGCTGGGGGTCAGCCCCCCGCTCTCCCGGCGCCATGCTGGTGGCTGACGCGGAAGGCAACTGGCTGGGTTCACTTTCAGGCGGCTGTATCGAAGAGGATTTCCTGGCGCGGCTGCAACAGGGAGCGTATCCGCAGCCGAGTGAACGGGTGCGCTACGGAGCGGAAGGACTGGCCCCCCCGGTGCAGCTCCCCTGTGGCGGCATGCTGGATGTGCTGGTGGAATGTTTCGCCCCCCTGGAACGATCGCTGATGTTACTGAGCGCCATGCAGGCTGCGCTGAGTGGCGGCCCGTTGCTGACGCGTTACATCACGCTGGGTGTCGATCATGAATGGCAGGTTCTCGCTGCCGGTACATCTCTTCCGGTGCTGCGCTATGACGACAACTGTGCCGTGCTGCCGGTCGGTGCCGTGACCACGGTGTTCATTGCAGGTTATTCCGCGGTGGCGAGTGATTGTATTCGGCTGGCGTTGATGCTCGGCTTTCGCGTCGTGGTGTGTGAACATCGCGATGCAGAATTCAATCAATTACACGCGGCGGTCCAGCCGAGTGAAAATTTGCATTGCACACGGCAGCATCCCGCGCGTTATCTGGAGCAATCGGGCGCTTCAGCAGGAACGGCGATCCTCTGTCTCACCCATGATCCACGCGTCGATGATCTAACGTTGATGGAAGCGGTCAATACCCCGGCGTTTTATATTGGTGCCATGGGATCGGCGAAGAATAGCCAGCGCCGCTTTCAACGCCTTGCAGAATTGGGAGGATTATCCGAACAGGCGCTGGCGCGGATTCATGCTCCAGTCGGTCTGCCGATTGGCAGCAAAACCCCGGGAGAAATCGCCCTGGCGACGCTGGCGGATATTGTTCGTGTCAGGAATGGTTTGTAATATCAGGAAGATCGGCATCACGAATCACCCCAGCGTGGGCGCTGATTTTTTGCAGAATCGCCGGATCCAGCAATGCGCGTGCTCCATTATCCCCGTTTAACTGACTCAGCGCGTCACCATAACCTGCCGCAAAGCCTACCGGATGCCCTGGCAATCTATCCCAGCATAAACGCACCTGCTGCGCTCCTGCGGTAAGCAAGGCCGCTACGCGCTGATGATCCTGCGCGGTCACCCATGCCATATCACCCGGCTGAATCAACCAGCCTGACCAGCCTCGGGTCTGCCGTACCGCTGCAGCAATACTTTCGCCGCTGCCTGCACTGGCAATCGTGATGGAGGGAACCTGATAAAGCTCCGCAAGTTCGAGAATGGCGTGATATTCAGGACGCGTGACCAGCAACAAAGGCAGACCGGAAGCCTGTGCCTGTTGCAACGTGAGTGCCAGCAGGGGCTGCCGATTTCCCTGGGGTGCCAGCAGTTTATTGCCCTGCCCTCCGGCACGGATAAACCGTGAACCCAGGCCAGCAGCAAGGATGATTATGCCAGGTGTGTTCATATGAATTGATGGTTGCTAAGTCGGGGCACGTAGTATCTCGTGCCCCGGTTGAGTTAGCGACGATTTTTCCACACCGTCTGGATATTACAGAACTCGTAAACACCAAAGCTGGACAGCTCGCGGCCATAGCCACTTTTCTTCACGCCACCAATGGCCACGCGCGGATCAGAGGCTCCATTTCCGTTAATGAAGACTGCACCGGTTTCCAGTTTGCTGGCCAGTTCTGCGGCAACGGTTTCATTGCCGCTCCACACGGTAGCGCTGAGGCCAAATTCGCTATTGTTTGCCAGTTCCAGTGCGTGCTGCGCATCACGAGCGATGGTGATCGCCGCAACTGGCCCAAAAATCTCCTGCTGGAATGCCGTCATTTCCGGTGTGACATCCGCAAGGATCGTCGGGGCATAGTAGTTACCCACACCTTCGATCTTATGACCGCCAATCACCAGACGTGCGCCCTGAGCGATGCTTTGCTGCACCTGATTATCCAGCTCGTCGCGCAGATCGTAACGTGCCATCGGTCCGATATAATTCGCTTCATCCAGCGGATCACCGATTTTCAGTGCCTGTACCGCTGCGCTAAAACGCGCCTCAAACGCTTCTGCGACACTTTCTTCAATGATGAACCGTTTGGCTGCCATACACACCTGTCCGGTGTTCTGGTAGCGTCCTGTGACCGCTGAAGCAACTGCGGCATCCAGATCCGCATCGGCGAGAACGATAAAAGGATCGGCACCACCCAGTTCCAGGACGGTTTTCTTCAGTACGGCACCCGCCTGTGCGGCAATTGCCCCACCTGCACGAACGCTGCCGGTGACGGCAACAGCAGCAACGCGCGGATCCTTTATCGCAACCGAAACACCGTCGTTATCCACATTGATGACATTAAATGCCCCTTTGGGTAAGTCAGTGGCATCGAACAGGCTGGTCATCAGATTGGCGCAACCCATCACGCTGGTTGCATGTTTCAGCAGGTAGGTGTTTCCTGCCAGTAGCATGCTGACTGCTCCGCGTAATACCTGCCAGTAAGGGAAGTTCCATGGCATAACTGCGAGGATGACACCAAGCGGACGAAATGCCTGCCATGCCTGCTGATTTTCCACCAGCGTCGGTTTGTCAGCCAGCATCGCCGGGCCTTGTTCAGCATACCAGTCACACAGGTTGGCACACTTGAGCACTTCAGCACGTGCCTGAGCAATAGGTTTACCCATTTCTCGCGTTGCCATGGTAGCCAGTTCATCCTGGCGCTGGCGGATCTGCTCTGCCAGCTGGCGCAAAACCTGTACTCGCTGATCCAGTGTTGTGTTGCGCCACTGGCTGAAAGCCTGAGCACTTTGTTGCAGTGCGTTTTCCAGTTCAGCCGGGGTTTGCAGCGGATATGTTGCCAGGATTTCACCGTTGGCAGGGTTACGTGAGATTACATTGTCAGTCATAACAGCCTTCATCGTGAGTTTGTGTTGTCGATGAGGTTCACCTTACGCTGCGACCGGGTTGTTGAAAAATGAATATTAATAACAAACTTGTTCTCAGTATAAGAACGCAAAGCAGATTAACTTGCATTTGGCTAATGTCAGGATCCTGAATATGTTGTCGCAGACGTTTTATTCCCGATCGTGCTTTATTCCCCGTTCCGACAGTGTTTTTCAAAGAGTTATCCAGTTATACAGTGATTAGATCTCTAAGAAAGATCATAGAGAGATCTTAAAGAGATCCTAAGAGATCCCCGATCGTCGCAGGCCGCACCGGACAAGGGCTGAGAAGGTGATCGTGTTCACTATAATCAGCAAAGTGTTCACTGTAATCAGCATTATATTCACTGTAAGCAGTAGAATGTTCACTATAAACAGTGTTAATGTTCACTGTAATCAGAAACCGACCCTTTTCATCCACAGAATGAAGATCTCAGGCTATGGCAGATAAAGAGAGTGAAAACAAGGCGTTACTTGAACCTTTTCTGTCGGTGACAAAAAACAGCGGTGAAGTTATTCAGCTCCACCCTAACAAAAATAACACCGTACAACCGGTCGCCTTGATGCGCCTGGGATTGTTTGTCCCGACGCTGAAATCCACTGCTCGTGGTAAATCCGGCGCAATGGCTTCAACTGATGCCACTAAAGAGCTGAAAAACCTCTCACTGGTAAAAGCCGAAGGCTATGAAAAGATTACCATTTCCGGCGCAAGGCTGGATATGGATAATGATTTCAAAACCTGGGCTGGGATCATTCAGTCATTCTCGCGCTATCCATCGAAAGGAGACACGGTGACGCTGCCGTTTATCGATTTCGTAAAAATGTGCGGGATCCCTTCGGCAAACTCTTCTGCGGCCTTACGCAAGCGTTTAGATGCGTCATTACGCCGTATCGCGACCAATACCCTTTCTTTCGAAGGCAACGGTAAAGCCTATCATACCCACCTGGTACAATCGGCTTATTACGATCGTGAAAAGGATGTGGTACAGATTCAGGCGGATCCTAAGCTGTTTGAGTTGTATAACTTCGACCACAAAGTTTTACTGCAACTCCGGGCCATATCCCGGCTCAAGCGTAAGGAATCTGCACAGGCGCTTTACACCTATCTGGAGAGTCTGCCTACTAACCCTGCTCCCATATCACTGGCTCGCCTGCGTATGCGTCTCAACCTGGGTTCCAAAACCACCACCCAGAACCATGTGGTTCGTCGTGCAATGGAACAACTGAAAGAGATTGGTTATCTCGACTATTCAGAAGTAAAACGTGGGCGTTCAGTGTTTTTTATTATTCATAGCCGGACACCAAAACTGGATGGGATCAGCAATCTTGAAAGCATCGATGCGCTGGAAGATCTGGATTTCGATGACTAAGCCATATCGTTCACTGTAATCAGTAAACCGCGCGTTGCAGTGTCACTTTTAGCAGAAAAGTGACACTCCCCCTTCTCAATACATTCAATGTAATCAGCAGCTGCCCATCAGATTCACTGCAATCAGTAACATTCACTGTAATCAGCATTCCTGCCTTCTGCTACCAAACCTGATTCAACACACGTCGCAGAAGGTGACGAAATTGTTGGCATATATTGATAGTGAGCACTTACATTTTAGCGTTGCATCATCAGATGATCGTTATGCGGGCATGATTTGCTGATTACAGTGAACATCACTGGTTCGTATAGCCCCACTCATTACAGTGAATGCTTACGGCATGGCAGGCTACTGATTACAGTGAATGACATCATTTATCATGATGATTTTTAATGTTTTTTATGATTCAGGCCGATAGTGTTTACTGTAATCAGTATCTCGGGTATTTTCAGGGATAAAAAAGTGACAGGGTTGGTCACGTTTGCTGTTTACAGTGAATTTTTGCCTCACTATCTGATTACAGTGAACGCCAGATCGGCTCCTGATGCGATGAGTTGAGTTGAGTCATCAACTACGAGCGTCACGGTGTCACCGATTACAGTGAACGTTTTCCTTTGAGCCTGGTTTTCCTGCTACTGATTACAGTGAACATAGGATACTGGTTTGTTCGTTATCGGGCGCTGATTACAGTGAATGTTTTGCTCGGGCGTTTGTCCTTACCTCTTACTGATTACAGTGAATTTTGGCGGTTGCTGCCAATAGCACATCATCTCCTGCATGCAGTCTCTTACTGATTGCAGTGAACGTTCCCCTGCCCGCCCTTTAACCCGATACTGATTACAGTGAATGCTTAGTCCCTGTCTTCCTGGATACCACTTACTGATTACAGTGAACGTCTAACGCAATCCTTCAGTTTGTCCTCTACTGACTACAGTGAATATAACAGTGGTTTTTTAGCGTTTCTGATTGCTGATTACAGTGAATCTTACTCACACGTCCTGACGTATAAACTATCGGGAGAACCACTAAATCACTCTCCCACTCGTACTGACTACAGTGAATGTTTTATCTTCCCTGCCCTTTTCATCGTGGAAAATGCATTAGACGAGGAGGGATGGCGGTGTCTCAGAATGAGGAAACATTTGCTGATTACAGTGAATGTTTGCCGGTTTGCTGAAACCTTGAACTGAACAGAGTGAATCTAAGATGGTTATGTAGCCAGGTTTGCTGACTACAGTGAACGTCTGAGGATGTCGGAAAATTTGGCTTACTGATTACAGTGAATGATTGCGGTTTCCTTAATCGTGACCGCTGATTACAGTGAACGTTTTATTGAGGGCCATGATCGGCTTCTCTTTTACTGATTACAGTGAATGATTGAGTTCCCATCGCTTGGGGGTTAAACACATTACCTTAACCCTATCCGCGTTAACCCGGTTACTGATTATAGTGAACGTATAGCCCTGTTCTGCTGATTACAGTGAACGTTATGCTGATTACAGTGAATTGTCGTTTGCGTTGCTGGTAAAGCTTGCTGACTACAGTGAATCTTCCCTGCTCCCTGCTCCCTGCTCCCTGCTCCCTGCTCCCTGCTCCCTGCTCCCAGGCGCATGTTTACTGATTACAGTGAATCTTTATATGTACGTTCGAAAAATAATCAGCTCATCATTTGTTCGCTTCAGCAGGATGGCTCTCATTTCAGCACTGATTACAGTGAACGTTTTAAATAACTCCCTCTTGCGCAAGGTGTTTGGTTCGCATCAGTTGTTTCTGAGCAAATGAGATAGATTTGCCTGATGTGCAGGATTTCGGTATAAAGTCATAAATCCTACATGTGTGGAGCAACTATGGCTAACGATGAAAAGCAGGTTCTGAAGGTCGCTCAACGTTCTGAGAAAATGCTAATGAGCCTGACAGAACAGATTCAGGCACAAAAAGAAGAATTGCAGGAAAATACTTTTTACCAGGTTTACGCTAAAGCGGCACTGGCAAAGTTACCTAAGCTGACGCGCGCCAGTGTCGATTATGCTGTGAATGAGATGGAAGAAAACGGTTATCCGTTTGATAAGCGTGCCGCCGGTAGCTCAACCAAATATGCAATGTCGATTCAGAACATTATCGACATCTATCACCATCGCGGTGTGCCAAAGTACCGCGACCGTCACGGTGATGCATTCACGTTATTCGTGGGTAACCTGAAAGGTGGTGTGTCTAAAACGGTATCGACCGTATCGCTGGCCCACGCACTTCGTGCTCATCCACATTTGTTATTTGAAGATTTGCGTATTCTGGTTATCGATCTGGACCCGCAATCCTCCGCAACCATGTTCCTCAATCATGAGCGTTCAGTGGGATTAGTTGAAGCAACCGCCGCACAGGCGATGTTGCAGAATGTCAGTCGCGAAGAATTGCTGAACGAATTTATCGTTCCGTCCATTATTCCTGGTGTTGATGTACTACCCGCATCCATTGATGATGCGTTCATCGCTTCACGCTGGGATGAACTTTGTGCCGAGCATCTGCCCCAGCACAATGTTCATTCTGTGTTGCACGATAATGTGATTGCCAAGCTGAAGAAAGATTATGACTTCATCTTCATCGACAGTGGCCCTCACCTCGATGCATTCCTGAAAAACGCGATTGCCGCGTCTGATTTACTGATGACGCCAGTTCCCCCGGCTCAGGTCGATTTTCACTCGACGCTGAAGTATCTGACGCGTCTGCCGGAGCTGATTGGCATCATTGAGGAATCCGGTGCGAGTTGCCGTTTACAAGGCAATATAGGATTTATGTCGAAGCTCTCCAACAAAGCTGACCACAAACTTTGTCATAGCCTCGCTAAAGAAATTTTTGGCGGTGACATGCTGGATGCAGCCTTGCCAAGGCTTGATGGTTTTGAGCGCTGCGGAGAGTCGTTTGATACTGTAATTTCGGCCAATCCTTCTACCTATGTCGGCAGTAGTGAAGCCCTGAAGAATGCACGTTCGGCTGCTGAGGATTTTGCCAAAGCCGTGTTTGATCGCATTGAATTTATTCGCCTGAACTGAGGTTACTATGAGCGCAAAACGCATAACGATTGGCAGAACTTTTAGCCAGACACCGCTGCAAACAGAAGAAACATCAGAAGGCCATACCCAAACCTTTATCCTGTCCACAGGTAAACGCGCCCAGTTCACCCTGGAACACATCGCTGCAAAAGATATTGAAGAAAAAACCTTTGTTGTGATGGAAACGAATGGTCGCGACCAATCAGGTCTGACACCTGAATCCCTGCGCGACATCATCCGTACCATCAAACTCCAGCAGTTCTTCCCGGCCATTGGTGTTAAGCGTGATGATCGCATCGAGATTCTCGATGGTTCACGCCGCCGTGCGGCCGCGCTGCATTGCAGAACGGGTCTTGATGTTCTGGTTACCGATGCCTCTATTACGGCAGAAGAGGCTCGTCGCCTGGCACAGGATATTCAGACTGCTCGCGAACACAACCTGCGTGAAGTGGGGATGCGCCTGCTGGCGCTGAAAGAGGGTGGCCTGTCGCAAAAAGAAATTGCCCAGAGCGAAGGACTTTCACAGGCTAAGGTGACGCGTGCATTGCAGGCGGCCAGCGTACCTGCCGATCTCATCACGTTATTCCCCAACCATTCGGAGCTGACCTATCCTGATTATAAATCCCTGTTGCAGGCTTATGAAAAGTTGCAGGAGACGGGTCAGACGGTTGAAGCGTTGATTGATGCCATTGGTATGGATGTTGATACCGTTTGTGCCAGAGACGGATTAGCGGAAGATGAAGTGAAGAACGCTATTCTGCGTCTGGTTCGTAATGGAAGCCAGACTCTGGTTCAATCCCCGGCAAAAGATAAAGTGGTCGCCACCGCACTCTGGACCTTTGCCGATAAAGATCGCTTTGCGCGTAAAAAGACGCGCGGCCGCATGTTCAGCTATGAGTTCAATCGACAGTCAAAAGAGCTTCAGGATGAACTTGATCGGGTGATTAACGAGACCCTGAGCAAATACCTCAATCAGTGAGCAACGCCGCCTTCGGGCGGTTTTTTTTGCCCTTATTTCCTTCGCCAGCGTGATTTCACCGCTAACTGCATGAAATCTCAGTAATGAGGCCTAAAATTTCAGGCCGAAATCGCCAACCCCTCAGATTCTTTCGCATAACCTGTGATCGCAAATTAACCATCTGAATGTCAATGCGACAATCAAGCAATTGATGCCCCTGAGAGTCAGCTTTGGCTGGGGAACCATAAAGCTCGCCACGCCGATTTCACGCCTATCTCTATGAATATCATGATATTTAGAAAAAGATTTCAGGGTGAAATCGCCACATGGATGCACCCTGTCGTGATGCCAGCATAGATACCGGCCAAAAATAGTCAGATGATATGCAACGATTTATCCACAGAAAAAGTGGATAACTTTCATCAGTCTGATATTTGCTAACAGCGCAATATCATGCCAGCAACTGTAATGCTGAAGAGAACTGCCAGACGGCATCCCTGACCTTGACAGGTTTATTAATTAAACCCAGCGCATAGAAACGATCGGCAATCGCCTGTTGTTCTTTGATAACCTCAAAGGACATGGCACGCGTCTGATGGCTACGACGCGATAAAGCACGTTCAACCGAATGCGTTTCAAGACCCAATTCCTGAGCCAGCAGCATGGCGGATTCCTTTCTATGGTTATCAATGAATTGCCCGGTGTGCTGTAAGGCTTCCACCAGTTGGTGGACAATATCATCGTGCTGCTGCACGTAATCACGGCGGGCCAGATAAAATTGATGATTACGCACGCGCCCTTCACCATTCGCAATAATCCGCAGCGCTGGGTTATTTTCCGCTGCGCTAAGTAAGGGGTCCCACATCATCCAGGCATCAACAGCAAGGTAATCGCTTACGGTTAGCGGATATTTTGGCGGAGCGTAAACCACTTTTATCTCATCAAGACCGATCCCGGCTTCATCCAGCAACTGCAACAATAACCAATGAACGTTGGAGCCTTTATTGACAGAAATACGCTTGCCACGCAAATCGGCAAGTGTCGTGATGTCGCTTTCGATGGGAACAACGATGCCCACGCTACCTGGCGCAGGCGGCTCCCAGGCAATATAGGTCACCGCATTGCCGCTGGATTGAGCAAAAATCGGGGGGACTTCCCCGGTAGTACCGAAATCAATTTCGTTATTCTGTAAGGCATAAAGTAACTGAGGGCCAGCGGGGAACTCACTCCAAAGCACATTTACGCCCTGCTTTGCAAAGCACTGTTCAAGGCTCTGGCGGGCTTTTAACACGCCAAGATTGCCAAACTTTTGATAACCGATGTGGAGTTCGCGTTCACTGGACTGAGACACCAGCGACGCAGCCTGGGAAGCAGGTGATGACTTGCGACGGCCCTTGATTACCCCCTGATTAGCTAAATGAGTACGTAAGGTATGGCGGCTAATGCCTAATAAGGTGGCGGCCTGGGTCTGGTTGTTATCCGATAGCGCCAGCGCGTTATTAATCAGGCTATCGATGACCCGATCAAACAACTTATGGGGGTCATTAGCCAAATGCTGACGCAGGAAATTATCCAGTGATGAATCCTGCATATCGACAAAACGATGTTCACTGTAACCAGCAAGTCGCAGTTGTGCGGGGGTGAGCGTTTCTTCGCGACTAAGCAGTACCGCGTTATGCAATGTGTTCTCAAGTTCCCGAATATTGCCAGGCCAGCTGTATCCCAGCAGCGCTTCAAGTGCGTCTGGTGACAAGTGCCTTGCCGGACGACCAAGGCGTCGGGCATACAAATTGAGGAAATGCTGAGCCAAAACCGGAATATCCTCGCGGCGTTGCCGCAAGGGCGGCAAAGGGACAACCGCAATATTGAGACGATAAAATAAATCCTCACGAAAACGACGTTCCCGAATGGCCTGGACAAGGTCAACGTGTGTCGCTGCGATCACCCTGACATCAACTTTGATGGGTTTTCGCGAACCGACGCGTGTAATTTCGCGTTCCTGCAACACGCGTAAAAGCTTTACCTGCAATGACAAACTCAGCTCACCGATCTCATCCAGCAACAGGGTGCCGCCCTGAGCCGATTCAAACCAGCCAGGATGTGCTTGGGTTGCGCCAGTAAAGGCGCCTTTCTCATGCCCGAATAATTCAGCCTCGGCAAGGCTCTCGGTTAATGCGCCACAGTTGACTGCCAGAAAAGGGCCATGACGACGCGTGCTGTTATGATGCAGATAACGCGCAACCACTTCTTTACCGGTACCTGTCTCACCAACAATCAGCACCGTAGCATCGGTTGGCGCAAACTTATCAAGCAGCGACTGGAAAGCGCGTGAAGCTGGATCGACCAGGCGAGGTGAATCATTGAAATCAGTATAGGTTGTCAGCATGGTAACTATCCTTATTGAAGCATAGGCACACGCTAACCAGGCACGTTCACTGTGAACAGCAGGAAAAAAGCATAAGGAGTTGCATATGCAGCAAATGCTGTTGTGGCACGGTTGCGATTGCAACAAGCGGAGTTGCCACATCAGACAATAACGTACTGATAAAGGTGGATTTATCGGTGTCACGAAGCTGGCATGGTTTTCGCTATGGTCTTTATAACTAAATAAATGCACCCGAATGATCATTTTTTAATAAAGTTATATAGGAAATGCAGAATGGCTGACTCTGCAAATGAGAACATCAATGTCTTCTGGTTTCTTCCTGCACACGGCGATGAGCGCTATTCGGTGGCAGAGTTACTTCTGACTCTGCTACCTTTGGCACATGGTCAACGGCAGCGCGCACGTAGCGTCAACATCGGGCTTGTTGGTGAAACTATCGGTGGTGATAAACGTCCGACTAAACAGGCGAGCGCCAGCTAATGCTGAAGACAGGCAGTGGGGACAAGGCGATGCAGACACCGCATGTGATTATCGTAGGGGGAGGATTCAGCGGCACGGCGCTGGCGATTCATCTTGCCCGCACTGCGACAGCGCTGTTGCGTGTGACGGTAGTTGAACCCCGGAGCACCCTCGGTGCAGGTGTGGCTTATTCAACCGAGGAGCCTGCGCATCGCATCAACGTCCCTGCTGCGCGTATGCAACTGAGCGGTGACGAACAAGGAGCCTTTGACCGCTGGTATCGTCAGCAACCCGAATGTTCACTGGATTCAGTAGCGCATTGCGCCGATGGCGCGGTTTACCCGCAACGAGGGATGTTTGGCCGCTATCTGGCGGAGCAGTTTGCGCAGGCAGCCAGACAATATCCCCAGGTGGCGTTACGCCACATTCAGGCCAGCGCCATCGCGTGGGAAGGGAAGCAACTGCTGCTGAGCAATGGAGAGACGCTGCAAGGCGATGTACTGGCATTGGCTATCAGCCATCCGCCACCCGCGCTACCACGCGCCTTACAGCCCTTTGCAGCACATCCAGCGTTGATTGCCAACCCGTGGCAGCGGGGGGTTCTGGATAACATCGCAGGCAATGCCTCGGTTGCGATTATCGGTACCGGCCTGAGTATGGCCGATGTAGTGGCATCGCTGGCAACGCGTCAGCATTATGGGCCGCTGCTGGCCTTCTCGCGCCGTGGGCAGTTATCACGCGCCAATCTGAGTGGGGAGTGGCCGGAATGGTCGCTAGCCCCACAGAGGCAGCCAGGCGTTCGTCCGTGGCTACACCATATTCGCGCGGAAGTGGCACGCGCCGCTGAACAACAGTTGCCGTGGCAGCGTGTTCTGGATGAGGTGCGCGTACAGGGGCAAAGTATCTGGCAGTCGCTGGCACTGGTTGAACAGCAGCGTTTTGTGCGCCATCTGCGCTCCTGGTGGGACGTGCATCGTTATCGCATTGCGCCACAGGTGGCAGCGGTTATAACCGAGCGGCAGCAGGCGGGGAGCATGCGGGTGTTGGCTGCTCGCCTCGTCAGCATCAATGCCAGTGCGCAACAGCTGACAATTCAGCTGCATACGCGCCATGGCGTGACGGAAAATCATCAACTCGATCACCTGATTGTCACTACCGGCCCTGCTCATGAAGCATTGACGGCCAGCCAGCCATTGCTGCGATCCCTTAGCCAGCAGGGCATTATCCGCGCTGATGCGCTCGGCTTTGGTATTGATGTCGATAGCCAGTCGCGCGCGCTGACGTCATCCGGTCAGCCTAACGCGGCGTTGTTCGTGGTTGGTCCAGCGGCCAGAGCACGGTTTGGTGAACTGATGGGCCTGCCGCAGGTGGCTGACCACGCCGCTGCTGTGGCGCGCCAGATTCTGCAACTCGCTCACGCTGAGCGATGTCCGCCTTTCGCACCTTAATTTCCCAACATTTCCCCAAAATTAACTGACGAACGCCGGGTCGCACCGCGATCACGGCCTCGCTATGGAGATTGCTATGCCATCGCAACGTGAAATTCGCCTGAATGCTTTTGATATGAACTGTGTTGGACACCAGTCGCCGGGCCTGTGGGCACATCCGCGTGACCGTTCCTGGCAATACAAAGACCTGGGATATTGGGTCGATTTAGCCCGCCTGCTGGAGCGGGGAAAATTCGATGGGCTGTTTATCGCCGATGTACTAGGTATCTACGACGTGCTCAACGGTAATGGCGATGCAGCGATTCGCCAGGCGACACAGGTTCCAGTGAATGATCCGTTGGCGTTGATTACGCCGATGGCACTGGTTACCGAACATCTGGGTTTTGGACTGACGGCATCGTTATCGTTTGAACACCCTTACCCGTTTGCCCGTCGCCTCTCGACGCTCGATCACCTGACCAAAGGGCGTATCGGCTGGAATATTGTCACCTCGTACCTCGAGAGTGGCGCGCGCAATATTGGCCACAAAGCGCAAACCGATCACGACAGCCGTTATGACTATGCCGACGAGTATTTGCAGGTTGTCTATAAACTGCTGGAAGGGAGCTGGGAAGCGGATGCCGTGCTGCGTGACCGCGAGCGGCGTATCTTCAGCGATCCACGCAAAATTCATCCGATTAACCATCAGGGCACCTTCTTCAACGTGCCGGGGATTCACCTCTGTGAACCGTCACCACAGCGTACCCCGGTTTTGTATCAGGCAGGGGCTTCCAGCCGGGGCAAGCAGTTTGCGGCGGAACATGCCGAATGCGTTTTTGTGGCTGCGCCCTCCAAAGTGCTGCTGAAGAAAACGGTGGCAGATATTCGTCGTCGCGCGGCCGAAGCGGGACGCGATCCACGCAGCATTCTGATCTTTAACCTGCAAACGGTGATTGTGGGTGAAACCGATAAAGCGGCTCAGGCGAAGTGGCAGGAATACAAAAATTGGGTGAGCTACGAAGGTGCGCTGGCGCTGGTATCAGGCTGGACCGGCATCGACTTTGGCCAGTATCAGCCGGACCAGGTATTGAAGTACCTGCACACCAATGCCATTCAGTCAGCGGTTGAAACCTTCTCGACTGCCGATCCCAATCGCCAGTGGACCGTTGCCGCCCTGGCGGAATGGGTCGGCATTGGTGGCTTCGGGCCGCTGCTGGTCGGTAGCGCGGAAACAGTCGCAGATGAACTGCAAAGCTGGGTAGAAGAAACTGACGTCGATGGCTTCAACCTGGCGTATGCGCTGACTCATGAAACTTTCAAAGACGTAGTGGAGTTATTGATCCCTGAGCTGCAAAAACGCGGCGTATTTAAGAAAGAGTACGCCAGCGGCACGCTGCGCGAGAAGTTGTTTGCTGCCGGGCCACAGTTACAGGCACCCCATCCCGGGGCGGGTTATCGCGTACAGCCGGTGCCGCAGGGGGTTATATGATCGAAATCGACGCGCTGAGTAAGCACTATCGCGCCCCCGATGGTCGCGTGACTGAGGTGCTGAAGTCAATCAACCTTGAAGTCCAGCCAGGCAACATCACGGCGGTGGTCGGGCCGAGCGGGGCAGGAAAATCGACGCTGGCGAAATGCATCAGCCTGCTGGAGCAGCCGAGTGCGGGTAGCATCCGCGTTAATGGTCACGATCTTTCACGGCTGAGTGGTGAGGTCCTGCGTCGTGAACGACGCGCCATAGGGACGGTGTTTCAGTCTTCCGCATTGCTACAGCGTAAATCGGCGTGGGAAAACATCGCACTACCGCTGCGCTATCTCGGTGTGGTTGAGCGTGATATCGCGGCGCGGGTAGGGGAGCTGCTGGAAAATGTCGGGCTGAGCCATAAAGCCAGGGCCTTTCCTGCGCAGCTTTCCGGCGGGCAGCGTCAGCGTATTGGTATCGCCCGAGCGCTGGCACTGCGCCCCTCGGTATTGCTGGCCGATGAAGCGACATCCGGCCTTGATCCTGAAGCCACCGTCACCATTCTCGACCTGCTGCGCAAGCTGCGTGATGAGTATCGTCTGGCAATCGTATTGATTACCCATGAGATGGACGCGGTGCGTCGGGCAGCAGATGCCGTCGCGGAGATTCGCGACGGGCAGATTGTGCATTACGGCGTGGTGAAACAGCTGCTGGCGCAGCCTGATTCACGCCTGGCACAGCAGCTGTTGCCGCTGGCTCCACAGCCCGCGTCGTCAGAACTGGTGCTTCAGCTCAGTTATCGCACCGATGTGCCGGTTGCCAGTGACTGGATATCACGCCTGAGCCAGCAATTTGCACTGCGCATCGATCTGTTGGGGGCACACGTTGAGCAGGTGAATGGCCTGCAACTGGGACGCCTGCAGGTTGGCGTTCATTTTCAGCGTGAGCGTGTGCCTTTGTCACATCTGCTCAGCCAGCTGGAACAGCTGGGGTTAAGCGGCAGCGTCGTCGCGGGTGTAGCGGTATTAAAGGAGGCGGTATGAGTGTCTCCGTGATGAGTCAGGATACTCCGTGGAATGAGATCCCGGCATTGATGCTGCCTGCCATCGAAGAAACCGCGTTGATGGTCGGTATCGTGATGCTGTTTGTCGTGAGCTGCGGTGGGGTAGTGGGGGTGGTGCTGTTTAACACCTCCGTGCGGGGTTTGTTTCCCCACCGTGGCGTGCACCGGGTACTGAGCTGGATCGTCAATATGGGCCGTTCGTTACCCTTTCTGGTCCTGATGGCGGCGATTATTCCGTTCACCTTTTGGCTGACCGGTACCACCATCGGCATTCCGGCTGCGGTAGTGCCAATGATCGCTGCGGGTATCCCGTTTTTTGGCCGCTTAGTGGATAACGCGCTGCGTGAATTGCCGGCCGAAGTGACGGCCGTGGGGCTGGTATGCGGTGGTTCGCGCTGGCAGATCATTCGTCAGGCGCAGCTGAGTGAAGCCCTGCCAGCCATCGTTGCCGCCATCACGCTCAACCTGATCTCGATGATCGAGTATTCCGCGATTGCTGGCACCATCGGCGCAGGCGGGATTGGCTATCTGGCGGTGGTGTATGGCTATCAGCGTTTTGATAACCACATCATGGTCGCCACCATCGTGGTGCTGATCGCCCTTATTCAAACGATTCAATTTCTCGGTGACCGGCTGGTTACCGCATTACGCCATCCTCAGGGGACATCGCTATGACAACACAAGAATTTGAATTACGTAAAACCCGCCGCTGGCCGTGGCTGCTACTGATTATAGTGGTCATTGCTGGCGCGGCGGCGGCGTGGTTATGGCGTAGCCAGCAACCACAGGCGGTGGTGTTTGGCACTACCTTAAAAATTCACTATGAACCGGCGATGGCGGGTGAGCAGAAGCTGATTGAGTTTGTGAACGACCATATCGCGCCAGATTATGGCCTGAAGCTGGAAGCGGTAGGCGTTCAGGACCCGGTGCAGGCAGACCGGGCGGTAGCCGAGGGACAATATGCCGCCACGGTTTACCAGCATCAATGGTGGCTAAAGCAGGTCGTGGATGCGAATAATTTTGCCCTGACGCCAGCATTACCGTTATTCCAGTGGGCATTCGGTATCTATTCCGATCGTTATACCTCGGTTGAGGCGTTGCCACAGGGCGCAACCATTGTTGTTCCGGATGATGGGGCGAACCAGGGGCAAGCGTTGTGGCTGCTGGCACGCCAGGGGCTGATTACTCTCGATCCTAATGTTGAACCTCGTACTGCAAAACTGAAAAACATCACCGGCAATCCACACGGTTTTGTGTTCAAAGAACTGGATTTGCTGACGATGCCACGTGCACTGAACTCAGTTGATGCGGCGATAGGTTATGTGTCGCAGTTTGATGCCGGGAAGGTGCCGCGTGACAAAGGCATTTTGTTCCCGCCCGCGCCAAAGACGTTTGCCTCACAGCTGGTGATCGGCACGCCGTATCTGTCGCAGGAGAATATCGAAAAGCTGAAACAGGCGTTTTCTGACCCGCGCTTACAGCAATGGCTGAAGACCACCGATGATCCGCTGGTAAAAGGTGTTTTGGTGCCGGTTTCCGCTGACTGAACCCGTCATTTTTCGCGCTTACCCGGTCACGCTATGCGTGCCCGGGCTTTTGTGTTTTTTTCTATTTATCTTATTGATATATAACAAATAAATATCAATATTTGTTGTTTTGGATCGACATGATTAACGCTTATAACAACCTCACCTGCATAACTAAAAGCATCGTGAGGCGTTATGAGTAGCATCCCTTTAGAAAACACCTTGCCGGTTTCAGAACCGGTTCGTTCGGTCAGCGATGTCGCGCGACTGATCAACACCCGCAGTGATAAAAACAACTATGCCCGCATGATTGTGTTTCTCGCTCTTGGCGGCGTCTTTCTCGACGCCTATGACCTCACTACGTTGTCATATGGTATTGATGACGTGGTGCGCGAATTCCAGATCTCACCGTTTATTACCGGACTGGTCACTTCATCGATCATGGTCGGGACAATCGTCGGCAACCTGATTGGCGGCTGGCTGACCGATAAATATGGCCGCTACTCGGTCTTTATGGCCGACATGTTGTTTTTTGTGGTGTCGGCGATTGCCGCCGGGCTGGCTCCCAATGTCTGGGTGCTGATTGGCGCGCGCTTCCTGATGGGCATTGGCGTGGGGATTGATTTGCCCGTGGCGATGTCTTATCTGGCGGAGTTTTCCAAATTCGCCGGTAAGGGTAACAAAGCGGCCCGGCTCGCGGCCTGGTGCCCGATGTGGTATGCCGCCTCAACGCTGTGCTTCCTGCTGATCTTCGGCCTCTATTTTCTGTTACCGAAAGAACATCTGGATTGGCTATGGCGCGCCTCGCTGTTATTTGGCGCGGTGCCAGCCCTGCTTATCATCGCGGTGCGCAGCAAATTTATGAACGAATCCCCGCTGTGGGCTGCCAATCAGGGCGACCTGAAATCGGCGGTGCGAATTTTGCGTGATTCCTATGGCATCCATGCCCATGAAGCAGAGCCAGAAGCGCCTCCGGCATCTGCCGCGCCCAAGGTGAGCTTCCGCGTGCTGTTTCAGAAACCGTGGCGTGAACGCACCATCGTGGCAGGGGTGATGAACATTTGTATCTCGTTTGAATACACCGCCATTGCTTTCTTCCTGCCGTCGATTCTGGCGCAGTTTCTCGGCGCGGGCGTATTTGAAACCATTTCGGCTTCGCTGGGCCTGAATGCGCTGTTCGCCTTCACCGGTGGTCTGCTGGGCATGCGCCTGGCATGGAAATATCCGTCACGCCATGTGGCCATCGCCGGATTTGCTTTGCAATTTCTCGCCTTGATTGCGCTGGCGTTGATTGGCCATCCCGAGGCGATCGCAGGCATCGTGTTTGCGGTGTTGATGCTGGGCCTGTGGCTGTTTGCTGAAGGTTTCGGTCCGGGCGCTCAATTGATGGTCTATCCGGCATTGTCTTATCCCACTTCGATTCGCGCCACCGGTGTCGGCTTTAGCCGTGCGCTGTCGGGCATTGGTAGCGCCTTAGCGCTGTTTATTCTGCCCATTCTGCAATCGGCTCTCGGTACCAACATGTTCTGGGTGGTGTCGCTGAGCGCGATTATCCCGATCTTCTTTCTGTTGGCGGTGCGCCATGAGCCAACCCGTCACGACATCGACGACCTTTCCCCTCAGGAGTAAATCATGACCTTACTTGCAACAGGCACTGATTATGCGCAGCTTGCCGCCCATTTCCGCCCGGTTTTTGCCCGTATCGCCACCGGGGCTGCCGATCGTGAACGTCAACGAACGCTGCCAGATGAACCGCTGCAATGGCTGAAAGAAGCGGGCTTCGGCACGGTGCGTATCCCACGTGAAAAAGGCGGTTGGGGCGCATCACTGCCGCAGCTATTCCAGTTGCTCACCGAACTTGCCGAAGCGGATTCTAATCTGCCGCAGGCGCTGCGGGCGCATTTTGCCTTTGTCGAAGATCGCCTGAACCAACCGGATAGCCCGGAACGGGATAGCTGGTTTCGTCGTTTTATCGACGGGGAGCTGGTGGGCAGCGGGTGGACGGAAATTGGTGCGGTCAAACTGGGGGACGTGATTACCCGCGTCTCGCCGGATGAAAAAGGCTGGACGCTCACCGGTGAGAAGTTTTACAGCACCGGGACCCTGTTTGCCGACTGGATTGATGTCTATGCACGCCGCAATGATAACCAGGGGGATGTCATCGCCCTGGTCAGTACCCATCAGCCAGGCGTGATCCGTGAAGATGACTGGGATGGTTTCGGGCAGCGTTTAACCGGCAGCGGCACCACCCGCTTCGATAACGCCCATGTTGAGCAGCAACATGTGTACGACTTTGCCGAGCGATTCCGCTATCAAACTGCATTCTATCAACATGTGTTGCTGGCGACGCTGGCCGGGATCGCCCGTGCGGCCGCACGGGATGCGGCACAGGGAGTAGCGGCTCGCCAGCGGATTTACAGCCACAGCAACGGCAGCGCGTCACGTCAGGATGTGCAGGTGTTACAGGTGGTAGGTGAAGTCACCAGCCTGGCCTTTGCCGTGGAGGCGACGGTGATCCGCGCAGCACATTCATTGCAATCAGCATATGAAGCGCATATCAGTGCTGATGAGGACTACATCAACACTGTCAATGCTGAGGCGGAAGCCGAAGCAGGACAGGCACAGGTGATTGCCAGTGAACTGGTGCCCCGCGCCGCGACAGAATTGTTCAATGCCCTGGGGGCATCGGATACCCGCCTGAGCAAAGCGCTGGACCGTCACTGGCGTAACGCCCGTACCGTGGCTTCACACAATCCAGTGATCTACAAAGCACGCGATATTGGCGACTGGAAAGTCAATGGCACACCGCCGACAGCGATCTGGCAAATCGGCAGGGGAGAGGGGTAGTCAGGAGGCTGTAGCGGCGCGATTTATCGCGCAATCCTGCGCGCGATGTAGAAAACACCCGCGCAATAAATTGCGCCGCTACAGCCGGGTGCGACATGGTGTTACGGTGCCAATCTCCGCACACTACCGTAGCGGCGCGATTTATCGCGCGTTTTTCCGGCACGATGCACGGTTCGAGCTAAAAGTTAGCTTAGTGTTTATCCAGTGACCAGGTTGCGCTGCGCACGTCCACCTTCACCGGCAACAGGCCGACACGGGTAAAACTATCCGCCAGGGCCTGCTGTTCAGCAAACACCTGCGGTGTCATGCGCTGTGCGCCATAAGGCAAGCGCGTAAGCGTGGTGTGCCAGATAGCTTGATCCAGCCCGGTTGATTTTGCCAGAATCGCGGCGGCGTCATCCTGGTGCTGGTTAGCCCAGTCGCTCAGTTTACTCAGCTCATCCACCACCTGTTGCGCCGCTTGTGGATAGGTTTCAGCGAAATGACGGCTGGCCAGATAGAAGGTGTAATGCGGCACCAAACCTTCGGCATTGCGTACCTGACGCGCGCCGGTATGTGCTTCCACTTCGGCCAGGAACGGATCCCAAATCACCCAGGCGTCAATCGCACCTTTCTGGAACGCAGCGCGGGCATCGGCGGGGGGCAGATAAACCGGTTTGATATCTTTGTAGCTCAATCCAGCTTCTTCCAGCGCTTTCACCAGCAGGTAATTGACGTCAGAACCTTTATTCAGGCCAACACGTTTACCTTTGAGATCGGCGACGCTTTTAATGGCTGAATCTTTTGGCACCACAATCGCTTCGGTTTTTGGGTTAGCTGGCGAATGCGCGAGGTAGACCAGATCAGCTTTTGCCGCCTGCGCGAAGGCCGGTGGGGCATCCCCGGTAGCGGCCAGATCGATACTGCCCACATTCAGTCCTTCCAGCATTTGCGGGCCGGCAGGGAATTCGACCCAGCGAACATTAATGCCTTCCTTTTTAAAGGTGTCATCCAGCGTGCCACGGTATTTCAACAGCGCGAAAATGTTGGCTTTCTGATAGCCGATAGTGACGGTTTCCGGATTCGCCGCGAAGCTGTGTGCGGAAAGCAGCCCAAGGCTTAACGCCAGCGTGCTTAATACATGCGTTTTACGTTTCATCGTTGTTCTCTCGTGGTTTTTTCACCACCATAGCAAAACGCATATATAACCAATAAATAACGATTTTCGATCGCTTATAACCTAAATATTGCTTTTGTTGGTGTTCACTGTAATCAGTAAACGGGCAAAATGTCGCGAAAAATTTCCATAGATGCCCATATAATTAGCACGGTAATAATTTGTATAACAAATCAAAATGCCAACCACAGACGCTTCTGCCAGGATAGACGCCATCCCTGCCTGCTCAAGGTCTTTTAAGCTTTATGAAGTGGTTTTCTCAAAGCGCAGTGCTGTTTTCTGCCAAAACCTGTCTTGCTGCCTTTCTGGCTTTTTACATTGCTCTGGAACTCAATCTCGATAAACCGGCCTGGTCGCTGACTACAGTGTATGTTGCCTCTCAGCTCTACTCCGCTTCAACGGTATCGAAATCGATCTTCCGTTTCTTTGGTACGGTGTTGGGTGGCCTGTTTACGCTGCTGATCTACCCGGTCACGGTGCAGGATCCGATGCTGTTCAGCATGGCCATCTCGCTGTGGGTGGCGGTCTGCCTCTATCTGTCGTTGCACGACCGCACCCCGAAAAGCTATGTGTTTATGCTGGCGGGCTATAGTGCAGCCATTATGGGTTTCCCCGATGTGACATCACCCGCCTCGATTACTTACACCGTCATCTCGCGTATTGAAGAAATCACCGTGGCGATTGTGTGTAGTAGCCTGGTACATCGCCTGATTATGCCGGTGTCGATGCGTCATCTGCTGGAACAGAGCGTCAGCCAGTGGTATCAGAACGCGCGCAATCTTTGCCGTGAACTGGTGACGGCGATGCCCGCAGATAAGACGGTTGAACGGGAAGGTATCCTGATTCAGATGGCTAACTACCCGCTGAATGTCGAGACGTTGATTACCCACTGCGTCTACGAAGGGGATGCTGCGCGGCGGCTGGTGCGGCTGGTTAGCGTGCAGTATCAGCATCTGTCTTACCTTATCCCGACACTGACGGCAATTGAGTCGCGACTTAACCTGCTGGCACAACAGGGAATTCTTTTTCCCGAGTATGTCGCGCAGGCGTTTTCGCAATTCCTGCTGTGGCTAAATGGGGATGACGATCAGCCCGTGCATGCCAATCTGGTGGCGGCGCAGGATCAACTGAAGCAGGCATGGGAAGAGGGCAGGTTGAACAGCGAGGAGAGCATTTTATTGCTCGGATTGCTGGAACGGTTGCTGAACTTTGTCCGTATCGCGCATGCCTACCACAGCGTGAGTGAGCGTGTGAGTGAGTGGACACCAACGGTGAAACCCGGAAAAACCGTGGCACGTACCCATCGGCATATCGACAAAGGTTTGTTGCTGCTTTCGTCCTTTACCGCGTTTATCGCCACCTTTGCCACCTGTTTGTTCTGGATCGGCAGTGGCTGGGTGGATGGTTCTACCGCGCCGATGATGGCGGCGGTGTTGTGCTCATTCTTTGCCGGTATGGACAGCCCCATTGCACCGATGAAGTTGTTCCTGAAAGGGGTGATTATCGCGGTAGCCATCAGCCTGATGTATATCGTGTTTCTTATTCCGCAGGCCATCACCTTTGAAGCGCTGATCATCTGTCTGGCACCGGGCCTGCTGGCGCTGGGTTTAGTGATCGCCAATCCGTCCACGAACCTGATTGGTTTGATTGTGGCGACACAGATACCGGGTTTTATCGGGATGAGTCATCACTTCAAACCTGATTTGCTGCTTATAGTGAACGCGGTACTTTCCACCATGCTGGGGATTGTGTTTGGTGTGGTGATAACCGCATTGATCCGTAATAAACGGCCATCATGGACGGCGAAACGCGCGATGCGCAAAGGCATTCGTGAACTGCTGCAATTTATTACGACGATGCGGCTGAGCGGCGTCACCATGTCGATGCGCCAGCAATTTGTGGCGCGCACGCTGGATAAGGTGAATGTGATCCTGCCACGTAAACGCGTTGATCCGGTGCCGGACCTGGTGTCAGGTGGCAACCTGATCGCAGAAGCCTGGCTGGGAGCCAATTGCTATGACTTCTATGCCCGCCATCAGACGTTACTGGCGACGCATAACATTGATAGCGATGCGATGTTTCATGAGCTGAATGTATTCCTGAAACAACGGCTGAAGTCCCTGCAAACTCAGCCTCAGCCCGCATTGCTGTTGGAGTTGAACCGTTTGTTGCTGGGGCTTGAGACGGGTGCGTTACAGGATCGCGCCCTGTTCGTTCCGCTGTTCCATTTATTCAATATTCGGTTATCGTTGTTTCCGACGGCACGATGGCCGGACAAAATAAAGGACGCACAATGAAACTGATCGGCCTGATTGGTGGGATGAGCTGGGAGTCGACCGCGCTTTATTACCGCATCATCAATGAGCAGGTGAAGCAGCAGCTGGGTGGTTTGCACTCAGCGCGCAGCCTGATGTACAGCGTCGATTTTCAGGAAATTGAACAGTTGCAGGTGGCGGGGGAGTGGGAAAAGGCCGGGGAGATTTTGGCTGCGGCCGCCACCAGCCTGGAGGAGGGCGGGGCGGTTTTCATCGTGCTTTGTACCAATACCATGCATAAAGTCGCTCACCAGATAACCGCAGCAGTGCAGATTCCGCTACTGCATATTGCTGACGCCACGGCGCAACGTATCCGTCAGTCGGGGGTTAAACGCGTGGGGTTGCTGGCGACGGCCTTTACCATGGAACAGGATTTCTACAAAGGCCGCCTGCAACAGCAATACGGTATCGATGTGTTGGTGCCTGCGGTAGCGCAGCGCAAAGTGGTGCACGATATCATCTATCAGGAGTTGTGCCTCGGTGTGATTCGTGAGGAATCCCTTGCGCAGTATCGCGAGATCATCGCGCAACTGGTCGCCGACGGCGCTGAGGCGATCATTCTTGGCTGTACAGAAATCACCCTGCTGGTCAAACCGGAAGATGCGACTGTCCCGTTGTTCGACACCACGCTGATTCATGCTCAGGACGCGGTGAAGCTGGCGCTTTCAGCCTAAACGTTTCTCCCTGCGCTGCTTTTCTGCTGCCTCATTTCTCTGGCGTAAGGTCTGTAAAAACACCTGAAACGCCGGAGAAAGCAGGCGGCGGCTGGGATAATAAATATGATAACCGGCAAAGGGCGCACACCAGGTTTCCAGCACCCGAACCAGCGTACCTGCCTCGATCTGGGCCTCAACCATATCTTCCATCACCATGGCTAACCCCAACCCGGCTTCAGCGGCTTTCAGCGCTGCGACGATGTTGTTAACAATAAATTGCCCCTCCACGCGCACGTTAAGTTCGCGTTCTCCCTGATTAAATTCCCACACGTAGATTCCGCCCGAGCTGGGCAAACGGATATTGATACAGGAGTGATGGGTTAAATCATGTGGTGATGTGGGGACACCATACCTGGTGAAATAATCAGGTGTTGTCACCACCGCCAGACGTAACTCAGGGCCAATACGCGCAGCGATCATGTCCTGTTCCACCCGCTCACCGAGGCGAATACCGGCATCAAAGCGTTCACTGACGATATCGGTCAGCGCGGAGTCCAGCGACAATTCAATTTTAATATCGGGGTAAGTTTGCAGCACCTCGTTGATGGCGGGCCAGATTAAGGTGTCTGCCGCATGCTGACCGGCGGTGATACGCACCGTTCCGGCGGGTTTATCACGGAACTGACTGAGCGCCTGTAAGCGGTTATCGATATCACTAAACGCCGGACGCAGAGTATTTACCAGCTGTTCACCGGCCTCGGTTACCGCCACGTTGCGCGTATTCCGTATCAACAGACGTACGCCGAGGCGCTCTTCCAGTCGTCGCACGGTCTGGCTCAGCGACGGTTGCGAAGTGGCAAGCCTCGCAGCCGCGCGCGTGAAGCTTTTTTCTTCTGCCACCACCAAAAAAGCGGCCAGGTCGCCCAGCTCGTCTCGTAGCATTCATAAATCTCAAATATAAGTTCATTAACTATTAAGCATATTATCACCTGAATCACCCACGTATAGACTTTCGCTCATTGATTGAACCGCAGGGCGGCAATCACCTATGACGAACTATTGAGAGGTCAACATGACGAAAGACATCGTGGTAATTATCGGCGCGGGTGGCATTGGTCAGGCGATTGCGCGCCGTCAGGGATTTGGCAAGACACTGCTGCTGGCCGATTTTAATACGCAAACTCTGCAACAGGCTGCTGACCAACTTCTGGCAGCGGGTTACCGCGTCGAGTCACAACATGTTGATGTGACATCCCGTGACTCGGTACAACAGTTGGCTGCTTATGCGGCGTCACTCGGCAATGTGATGCAGGTGGTTAATACAGCGGGTCTGTCACCGAATATGGCCCCGGTAGACAAAGTACTTGCGGTTGATCTCTACGGTGCTGCGCTGGTGTTTGATGAGTTTGAAAAAGTTATCGCTCCCGGTGGTGCTGGCCTGATTATCTCCAGCATGGCAGGCCATATGATGCCGGCGTTGTCAGCGGAACAGGACCAGGCGTTAGCCTTTACGCCAGCAGATGAATTACTGGATTTACCTTTCCTGCAACAGGATGCCATCCCGAATACCCTGGTAGCTTATATGATGGCGAAGCGTGCCAATCATCTGCGTGTGCAGGCATCGGCAATCAGCTGGGGTGAGAAGGGGGCGCGGGTTAACTCAATAAGCCCAGGCGTGGTTGTGACTCCGCTGGCGCAGCATGAACTCAACTCCGAGATTGGCGACATCTATCGCGCTATGGTCGATGCCTCTCCGGTAAAACGTATGGCTCCTCCCGGGGAAATTGCTGTCGCAGCGTCTTTCCTGCTGGGTCCGGATGCCGGATTTGTTACCGGCAGCGATTTACTGATTGATGGCGGTGTGATTGCGGCAATGCGCGCAGGAAAATTGCAAACACCGGGTTAATCAGGCGGGCCTCTGGCCACCCGGAGTGGCCAGCGTCACGCGGCTTAAATATCCAGCTTATGTTTGGTTATTGCTTCAACGCGAGCGGGGTCGCGGTGCGAGAAGAAGGCGCTGGTGCCGCTATCCATGGCGGTGATCAACATCATCTCTTCCGCATTTAGCGCAAAATCACCGATAGAAAAGTTCTCCTGCATCCGTTGCTTACGCACCGATTTTGCCAGCGAGACCACGCCGCGTTGCCATAACCAGCGCAGAATCACTTGTCCAACCGATTTGCCATAACGCTGGCCGATTTCGGTGAGCAGGGGATTTTCGAACAGATTATTGCGGCCCTCAGCGAAAGGTGCCCATGCCTGCGGCTGAATCTGGCGGCTTTGCATCCACGCAACAGGATGCAGCTGCTGGTGAAAGGGGTTTACCTCAATCTGATTCACTGCCGGAACGATACGGTTATAGGCGATCAGGTCTGCCAGCCGGTCCGGGTGGAAATTGCTGACGCCGATGGCACGGATTTTTCCCTGCTCGGATAATTCTTCCATCGCGCGCCAGGCACCATGCACATCGCCATAAGGCTGGTGGATGAGATACAAATCCACGTAATCAAGCTGGAGGCGGTTAAGAGAACGTTCGAACTGGGCTTTAGCCCCTTCGTAGCTGGTGTCCTGCAACCAGAGTTTGGTGGTAATAAACAGGTCTTCGCGTTTGATCCCACTCTGGCGGATAGCGTTGCCGACCTGGGTTTCATTCAGATAGGCAGCTGCGGTATCGATGAGACGATAGCCGACCTCAATGGCATCCAGCACCGATTTTTCACACTCTGCCGGGTCGGTAATCTGGTAAACACCAAATCCCAGCATTGGCATACTGACGCCGTTATTTAACAGGATGCTTTGCATTTTATCCTTCCTGTGTCGATGGAGAACTAAAAAGCATAGCGCCTGGATAAAGAGGGAATGAGCTTTTTCGGTCGCTAGCCCCTATAAATGCCGTTCATTAATCAAAGACAGCAGATGCGCAATAAATTGCGCCGCTACGGTGCTGTAAGGTCGGCATTGATGCCGACCAGGCCAATAATCGCACGGTTTTGTAGCGGCGCGATTTATCGCGCAGGTTTTATGAATGCCATCTGTATCCGCAATAAATTATTCAGAATGCTGTTTCCAGTGAATCTGTGACGCAATAATCATCATCCACCAGCGGCAGATAGCGCCATTTATCGAATGCGGTGCAGGGATGCGAGATGCCGCAACCAATCCAGTCTCCCACTTTTAATTCATCGTCCTCCGGCAACAGCAGATACGCATGCTGATCGTTAACTTCGCTGATGCGCATCGCGCCAGCCGCACGAGGTGCGCTGCCATCGGCTTCACGTACCCACATCGGGTTCGGCAAATCCTGATCGAACGGCACATCGCGGCGGCCAAAATCCACAAACGCCAGTCCCGGCTCCGGGCGTGATAACACGCGACCCCAGATCTCCAGTGCGGCATTAAAGTGATGCGTGGCACCCGCTTGCGAGAAGGGATTGATACGCGCATATAACCCGTTATCGTGCGCCATATAAGCACCGGAACGAATCAGCGGGGTAACGGGTAATGGCAGTTGCGCTTCGGTGAAACAGGCGGTGACAACGTCAAACCAGGCACCACCACCGGCGCTGAGAATGATGTGCTCGCTCGCGAACAGCTGTTTTTCCGCCAGCCGTGCGGCAGTGGCGATCAGCATCTGACAGTAGTCATGTACGCGGGCGATACCGGCGCTATCGCGACCCGCTCCCAATGCGCCTTCATAGCCCGCGACCCCCACCAGTTGCAGGGCAGGGCTGGCAGCGATTGCCGTCGCAATTTCCAGTGCCTCGCCCAGGCTACGGCAGCCGGTGCGTCCGCCACTGACGGACATTTCCAGCAATACCGCAATCTGACCGCCACCGAGGTGCTGCTCCAGCAAACGTACTCCCTGTAGTGAATCTACGTAGCAGAGAAAACCGTGGTCGGGATGCTGTCTTTGCCACTCACCAATCCAACGGATACCCGCAGGATCGACCAGCTGATTGGCGAGGAAGACGTTGCGGATACCAAACTGACGCAGCGCGCGTACCTGCGCCGGGGTGGCGGCGCTCAGTCCCCAGGCACCGCCTTCGGTGATGGCGCGACGCAAAATGGCGGGCGACATTGACGTTTTGCCATGTGCCGCCAGCATCACGCCCTGTTCACGACAAAAATCCGCCAGCTGGCGCAGGTTATTCTCCAGCGCCGATTGCTTCATCAACAGCAGCGGTGAAAACACCTTGTCACTGGCAAGCACGGCCGTGCCGATTGGCAGCGGCGTATCACCCGCCCCGGCAACGGATTTAAATTTTGGAGCCTGTTGCTGCGCATCCAGCTTGCCATCCGCCACCAGCGGGAATTGAATCGACATAACGCCCCCGATCAATGTTCAAGTACGCGTGATAAAAACTGCTGCGTGCGAGGATTCTGTGGATGGACAAAAATCTGCTCTGGCGATCCCTGTTCGGCGATCACACCCTGGTCCATAAACACCACGCGGTCGGCGGTTTTGCGCGCAAAACCCATCTCATGGGTCACCACCACCATGGTCATCCCTTCGCGTGCCAGGCTACGCATCACCTCCATCACTTCGCCCACTAACTCCGGATCGAGAGCTGATGTGGCTTCATCAAAAAACATAATTTTAGGTTCAACCGCCAGCGCACGGGCAATGGCCACACGCTGCTGCTGGCCGCCTGACAGCTGCGCCGGATAATGATGCGCGCGCTCGGCCAGACCGACACGGGTCAATGCCGCCATGCCACGCTTATTGGCTTCGGCTTCGGAGAGTTTCTGTGCTTTGATCAGCGCCAGCGTCACGTTACCCAGCGCAGTTTTGTGTGGAAACAGATTGAACTGCTGGAACACCATGCCAACGTGACCACAGATTTCCCGGCTGCGTTTGCGATCGTGCAATGGCACCTGATTGACCCAGATCTCGCCACCGTCGGCAGTTTCCAGCCCACTCATAATGCGCAGCACGGTACTTTTCCCCGAACCCGATGCACCAATCAATACCAGCACTTCGCCGGGCGAGACATCAAGGCTGATCTCTTTCAGTACCTGAGTGGCACCAAAGGATTTAGTAATACGGCTCAGCGTAATGGCGGATTGGCTCATGATAACTGGCTCCTGGTTTGATGATGTTGAACCCAACGGGAAAGTGGAAAGCACACAACGAAGTACAGCACGGCCACCAGGCCATAAACCACCACCGGCTGGCCGATGCGGTCAACAATCGCCTGACCCTGATGCATCAGCTCCGACATGCCGATCATGCTGACGATCGAGGTATCCTTAATCAGGGAAAGGTACTGGCCCACCAGCGGCGGCAGCACGATGCCGCGCGTCTGCGGCAGGACCACGCTAAGAAAGGTCTGGCGTTTCGACAGGCCAAGGATCCACGAGACTTCCCATTGTCCTTTCGGCACAGCTTCGATCCCGGCACGAAACACTTCGGCGATATAGGCACCCTGGTAAATGCTCAGACCGAGAATCCCGGCGGCAAACAGGTTGATCTCATAGCCGAAATACGCCACGCCAAAGTAAATAAACATCAGGGTGATCAGCACCGGCGTACCGCGAAAAAGTTCGGTATACAGCACGGCAACCTGGCGCGCGACCGGTAACCGGCTGGTACGCAGCACCGCGGCGAGCAGACCCAGTAAGGTACTGCCAACAATCGCCGCTACTGACAGCAGCAGGGTGATACCCAGCCCTTTCAGCAACAGCGGTAACGAGCTGATGATCAGGTCATTCATAGCGCGTTCTCCCGTTTCAGTGGGTTAGTCAGCCATTTTCTTGCCCACCACCAGGCGGACTTTTTTACCTGGGTCACCAGCGGCGGATGGAACATCCGTCGTCCTGCCAGATTACCGAGCCAGGAGAACAGGTTGCTCAACAGCAAATACACCACCGTCACCACGCTGAAAGTCTGGATATAGAGCAGGGTACGGGCGTTGATCACCGTTGCCGTGCCGGTCAGTTCTGGCAAGGCAATTGCCGACAGCAACGAAGTCCCGAGTAGCAATTGAATCAGGTTATTGATAATCGCTGGCCATACCGCGCGCGCGGCCTGGGGCAACACCACGCTGAGAAATACCTGATGACGCGGAATACCCAGAATCCATGCGGCTTCCAACTGCCCTTTGGCCACCGACTGAATCCCGGCGCGAAAAGTCTCCGACAGATAGGCACCGACGTTAATACCCAGCGCCAGCACGCCAGCGGTGAAAGCACTCATGGTGATGCCGAGTGAAGGCAGACCAAAAAAAATGATAAAGATTTGCAGCAGTACCGGCGTGTTACGAATAAATTCGACATAACAGTGACTTACCCAGCGAACCGGTGCCAGCGGTGAGGCTTTCGCCAGTGCCGCCAGCAACCCCAGGGCCACCGCCAGAACAAAGGCGAGCAGGGTGACCTGGAGCGTCAACCAGGCGGCGGCCAGAAAGGTTTCGCCATAATTCCACAGGGTTAACCATTGATAACTCATGGGCTTACTCCTTCTGACGGCGCAGCATGCAGCGCTGCGCCGCATACGGTCAGAATTGCGGGTTCAGCGGGTAACGCGGTTTGCTGCCAAACCATTTCTGGTACAACGTGGCGTTTTCACCGGAAGCATTGATTTCAAACAGGAACTCGTTCAGGTAGTTAAGCCATACCTGGTCGCCCTGTTTCACGCCAAAGGCGTTGTATTCCAGCGGTACCAGTGCTTCGTTGGTGACGGTCAGGGTCGGATCGAGTTTGGCCTGATAAGCGAGGAAGTTGTTATCCTCGATCATCGCATCCGCCTGTCCCTGTTTCACCGCGAGGATTGCCGCCTGCGAGGAATCGTATTCCTGGATTTTCACGTCGATGCCCATGCTGCGCACTTCGTCACCGTTGGTTGAACCTTTGACGGTCGCGATGGTTTTACCGGCCATGTCATGAGCGGATTTGATGCCACTCTCTTTGCGTACCAGCATCGCTTCACTCGCCACCACATACGGGTTGGTGAAACCAATCTCTTTGGCGCGCTCCAGATTGCGAGTGAAGTTACAGAACACCACATCCACTTTATTGGTTTGCAGATTGGGAATGCGGTTGGCGCTGGTGGTGTTGACCATTTCCAGTTTGACACCCATCTCTTTCGCCAGCGCTTTGGCTAAATCGACGTCATAGCCATCAGCATTGCCGTCCTTATCGTAAAAGCCGAAAGGTGCGAAACTCAGGCAGTCACCGACGCGCAGCGTGCCGCGTTGTAGCACGGTTTGCAGCGCGGATTGGGGAGCCGCTCCAGCCTCTTTTTTCTCTTCGGTGGGGGTACAACCGGCGACGGCCAGCATAACCAGCGCACCTGCGACCATTCTGGCGCTCATCTTCAACGAAATTGCATTCATTTTTTATGCTCTCTTATTTAATGGAGACAACATGAAAAAACAGGAATTATTAATGCCTGCCCTGGTGTGGGCGAAAAAATAAAAAATCAGTTTATTGTGGCTGAGGTAATGTTATTTACGGTCGGCACGAAAACATTTCATATCGACTTCGACTTTGCAGTCGACAACTAAATCCTGCACGCTACAAATGCGCGCCGGAGGATTTCCGCTGAATATCTCACTGAATACTTTATTAAATGAACTGAAGTAGCGGGCATCAGTTAATACCGCCGTGACGTGCACCACATCCTCAACCCGGTAACCGGCTTCCCGCATGATGGACAGGCAGTTGTCGAACGCCAGCCGGGTCTGTTCGATGATGCCGCCTTCCACCACTTCACCCTCACGCATGGGAGTCTGGCCGGAGATATACAGCCAGCCATCCGCCTCCACAGCCCGTGCGAACGGCAGTTTCTGGCCGCCGGTGCCGGTACCCCCTTCAATGCCATAACGTTTTATCGTCATGCAACTCTGCTCCTTTTTGGTCAGAACAAACCTTATTTGGGTTGTCCGGTATATCGGACATGTATCTGCAATATCGGATAGGGCAAGATTTGCACAGGATTTTTGCTTTTGCAATATGTGGGAGGGGATTTAATTTTTTGTGATGTCGTCGCGATCGCAAAATAAAAAAGCGAAGCTAAAGTTTTCGTAATCGGAATGTGACCAGTCTCGTGATTTTAAAAAATACATCAAACATCATGCGCTAAAATGAGGCACCAAAATAGAACAGGGAAATATAAGGACAGAAAATAAAATTTTAATTAACAGGGATGGGTTAACGTCAACGCTGGGTGTATGATGCTTTTCTTTTTGGCACAGTTCAGCCACCGCATTATTGCCTCAGGAGAATTTGCTTATGCCGGATGAGAAGCCATCACGGGCGCGCGGCGTTGACCGGGTTATCGACATTTTTCGCCAGTTGCACATCGCCCGGCAGCCGATGGCAATGCGTGATTTGATCGATGCCACTGGCGCACCACGCTCCAGCGTTTATGAGTTAGTCAGCCTGTTAAGTGAAGCGGGTCTGGTGGAACTGGATGCCGATGGCGCGGTTTTCTTTGGGCGGGAAATGCACTACTACGGTGCAGACTACATGGCCCATAACGATCTGATCCGTCGTGCCCATCAGTTAATGGTAGAAATAGTCGCACGTCATGGCGAAACCGTGCAGCTCTGCATGCTGGAAGGGGATAAGTACACCGTGGTGCTGTCGGAAAGCAATGCGCATCCGTTCAAAATCACCTCGGATATCGGTGTACGGGTCCCCATCACCTGGACAGCCACAGGACGTTTGCTGTTAAGTAACTGGTCCGATCGCGCGATTCTCGATCTGATTCCGGAAGAAGATTATCAACTGGCGAATGGACAAATCCTCGATAAACAGGCGTTTCTGACGGACATCCACCGCGCCGGGCAGCTGGGTTATTGCCTGACGGAGGGGTTATCCGAGAGCTTTACCTGCTGCATGGCGGCCCCGATTCGCTCGCGTAGCGGGCAAGCGGTAGCAGCCATCTGCTTTATGGTAAGCCGCGATACGCCAGATGAGCGTCGCCAGATGCTGTTGCAAGAGTTGATCGTTTCCGGGCAACGATTGTCTGACTTCACCTGATCCCCTCCGAGTTTTCTCCAGACTCCGACACAACTGATTGAAGTAGCGTTTATTTTTGCTTCTTAAGGTTGTGTTAAGGTTATTGATAATAATAACTATTCTTTTTATCACGGAGTTTGCGATGAAAACACGCCTGTTACTGGCTATGGGGTTACTGGCTTCAACGGCGGCTTCGGCCACCACGTATCCAGTGAGCATTACCGACATGGATGGTCATACCCAGACCATCAACAAAGAACCGCAGCACATTATTTTGCAGGATGGTCGTGATGTCCTGACGCTGGCTTTGCTGGATCGTGATGACCCCTTCAAACGCGTGGTTGCCTGGAATAACCTGCCGAAAAAGCAGGACACCCAGACCTGGGACATGCTGAAAGGGCGCTGGCCGGAAGCGACGAAAATCGTCGATATGGGGTTCAACGATCAGGGGCAGGTCAACCTGGAAAGCGTACTGGCGCAAAAGCCAGATTTGATGATTGCGCAGCTGCGCGCCAAACCGGCGCTGAAGCAATCGGGTGTGTTGGATACGCTTAACAACCTGCATATTCCGGTGGTGTTTGTTGATTACGAACTGCACCCCGCTCAGAATACCGCGCCGTCTGTCACCCTGCTGGGTAAGGTGCTGAACCGCGAAGCGCAGGCCAAAGCCTATACTGATTTCTATCAGCAGCATATGCAAAAGCTGACGCAGACGATTGATAAGATTAAAAATAAACCCACGGTATTTATCGAGCCGATTGCGGGTAACAGCGACAACTGCTGCTTTACTCACGGTCATAATGGCTGGGGTGGTCTGGTTGAAGCCGTGGGCGGCAAAAATATCGGTTCCGCGTTGCTGCCAGGCAGCTCTGGTTTTGTCGCGCTGGAAAAAATCATCGCCATGAAGCCGGATGTCTACATCATGACCGGTTCAAAGCGTCCGAATACCAATGTGCTGCCGTTTGGTTACGGTGTGGATCCCAAAGATGTGGGTGTCACCTTCCAGAAACTGCTGAGCCGTACCGGTCTGGCGCAGATCGAACCGGTGAAACAGGGCCGGGTGTACGGGGTTTATCACCACTTCTATAACCATCCGTACAATATCATCGGCATGGAAATTCTGGCCAAAGATCTCTATCCGCAGCAATTTAGCGATCTCAATCCAACCGCCGATTTCCACACCATTATTAAAGATTTCACCAAACTTCCTGACGATGCGATTACGCTGAGTTATCCGGAAAAGAACTAACCGTTACGGCTCTGCGCGATTATTAACCTGGTCGGCATTAAGGTACGACCGGGCACATGGGTAACAGATCAGACCGGGCACATAGGTAACACATTTGTGCTCAGTCTATCCGGATAATACGTCTTTCAGACCGGTCGTAATACGCCAGGATCAGCCTGTCGAAGAGGATGACGTCCAGACCGTCATCCACTTCAACGAACCGCACATATTCTCCTCTCAGCGCTGCACTCACGAACAGCCTTCCTCCCAGACAGATATCTCCTTTTATTCCCACAAGGCGTAACGTCGACCCTTCCGGATAGCTCACCTCTGGCACTTTGCCATCCCACTGCCGTGCTGAAGGCGTCCAGCAGCTCCCCGGCGTTTTTCCGTTATGGGCCTCATGAGGTCTTTCGTTATTGAACTCCTCACGCCACCGTATGAACCATGCCTGCTGCTCCGCCAGCGTCGTGAAGATGTTGTCGTGGCTCATCGACGCCTTCAGTGAACGATGCATCCGTTCGTGCCGGGCGTT